>SKUV01000068.1 GCA_007129775.1 Paracoccaceae bacterium
CTCGGTGCTGCCGGTCTCCGGCCTCGTGCTGCGAAAGGGGGGATGATGGAGCCGACCTTGCCCCCCACCTTGCCCCCCGAATGGCGCGACGCCATTGCCAGGCCCCCGCCCGATGCGCTCTTCACCCCGACGGAGGACCGCTTTACCGCGCCCTTCTGGGCGGCAGCGGCGCAGGGCCGGCTCAGCCTGCCGCGCTGCGCATCCTGCGGGGTATGGGCGATGCCGCCCCTGCCCTTCTGCGCCGCCTGCCACGCCCAGGGCCACGACTGGCCCGAAATCGCGCCCGAGGGAGTGCTGCACAGCTTCACCGTCGTGACCCGCGCGATCCTGCCCGAGATCGCGGACCACCTGCCCTATGTGCCGGCCACGGTGACGTTTGCGCAGGCCGGCGGTCTGCGGCTGGTGGCGGCGGTGGTGGACGTGCCCGTGGGCCGGATCCGCATCGGCATGCCCCTGCGCGCCCGCTTCGACGCACGCGCCGACGGGGTCACGGTTGTGCGCTTCGTTCCGGCAAAGGCGTGAGCGTGCCCAACCCGCGCCGCCAAAGCGGCACGGCGCGACCGGGCAAACACCTGAAAGAGCGCCGGATCGGGAACGGGAAAAGGTGGTGAGCCCGACAGGATTCGAACCTGTGACCCACTGATTAAAAGTCAGTTGCTCTACCAACTGAGCTACGGGCCCACGACTGGGGTCTAGATACGGGTGCGGCCTGACAGGGTCAAGGCGGTTTTGGCGGAGGAGGCGCGCGAAATGCCGCAAGGCGGCGGGCTCTGGCACGGCGGGCGCACAACGTCTATATCGCGGCCATGACACATGCTGCCCCGCCCTCCGCACCGCCCCCCGGCTTGCCCTTTTCCAAGATGCACGGTCTTGGCAACGACTTCGTGGTGATCGACCTGCGCGCGGCGATCAATCCGGGGCTGGGCGCGCCCTCGCCGGCGCTGATCGCCGCGCTGGGCGACCGGCATCGCGGCGTGGGTTTCGATCAACTGGCCCTGATCGAAGAGGATGCGGAGGCCGATCTGCACCTGCGTTTCTTCAACCCGGACGGCTCGGCCTCGGCCACCTGCGGCAATGCCACGCGCTGCATCGCGGCGCGGGAGATGGCGCGCCTTGGCGTCGAGGTGCTGAGCCTGCGGACCGACCGCGGGCTGCTGCGGGCCGAGGATGCAGGCGGCGGGCTTACCCGCGTCAACATGGGCGCGCCGCTGCTGGACTGGCGCGACATCCCGCTGACCGAGGCCATGGAGACCGACGAATTGCCGATCGAGGGCGCGCCCGTGGCCACCGGCATGGGCAACCCCCATTGTACATTCTTCGTGCCCGATGCCGAGGCGATCCCGCTGGAGACCTTCGGCGCGCGCTACGAGCACCACCCGCTCTTTCCCGAGCGCACCAATGTGGAGGTGGCACAGATCCTTTCGCCCTCCGCGATCCGGCTGCGGATATGGGAGCGGGGCACGGGGGTGACGCTGGCCTCGGGCTCTTGCGCCTGCGCGGCGGCGGTGGCGGCGGCGCGGCGCGGGCTGACGGGGCGGCAGGTGCGCGTGCATGTGGACGGGGGTGTGCTCGACATCGACTGGCGCGAGGACGGGGTCTGGATGACCGGCCCGGTGGCGCATGTCTTTTCCGGCCATCTTACGCCCGAATGGCAGGAGGCGCAGGCATGAACGCGCCCACGCCACTCGCGGCGGAGCCGGCCGGCACGGCACCGGTGTTTTCGACCCATGGCTGCCGGCTAAACGCCTACGAATCCGAGGCGATGAGGGATCTGGCGGCGCGGGCGGGGCTCGCCGATGCGGTGATCGTGAACACCTGCGCCGTGACCGCCGAGGCCGTGCGCAAGGCCCGGCAGGACATCCGCCGCCTGCGCCGCGCGCACCCTGATGCCCCGATCATCGTGACCGGTTGCGCCGCGCAGACCGAGCCCGAAACCTTCGCCGCCATGCCCGAGGTGACCCGCGTCATCGGCAACGCCGAAAAGATGCGGGCCGAGACATGGGCGGCGCTGGCGCCCGACCTGATCGGCACGACCGAGCGCGTGCAGGTCGATGACATCATGTGCGTGCGCGAAACCGCGGGCCATCTGATCGACGGTTTCGGCACCCGGGCGCGGGCCTATGTGCAGGTCCAGAACGGCTGCGACCATCGCTGCACCTTCTGCATCATCCCTTACGGGCGGGGCAATTCACGCTCCGTTCCCGCGGGGGTCGTGGTGGACCAGATCGCGCGGCTGGTGGATGCGGGCTATAACGAGGTGGTGCTGACCGGCGTCGATCTGACAAGCTGGGGCGCCGATCTGCCGGGCGCCCCCCGGCTGGGCGATCTGGTGCGGCGCGTCCTGCGGCTGACCTGCGTGCCGCGGCTGCGCATTTCCTCCATCGATTCGATCGAGGCGGACGCGGCGCTGATGGAGGCGCTCGCGACCGAGCCGCGGCTGATGCCGCATCTGCACCTGTCCTTGCAGGCGGGCGACGATCTGATCCTGAAGCGGATGAAGCGGCGCCACCTGCGCGACGATGCGATCCGCTTTTGCACCGAGGCGCGGCGGTTGCGCCCCGATATCGCATTCGGCGCCGATATCATCGCGGGCTTTCCCACCGAGACCGAGGCGATGTTCGAAAACTCGCTGCGGCTGGTGGAAGACTGCGGGCTGACATGGCTGCATGTCTTTCCCTACAGCCCGCGCAAGGGCACCCCGGCGGCCCGGATGCCGCAGGTGCATGGCACCGCGATCCGCGACCGCGCGGCACGATTGCGCGCAGCCGGACAGCAGGCCGTCGCCCGGCATCTGGCCGGCCAGCAGGGCCGACGCGCCGAGGTGCTGATGGAAAGCCCCCGCATGGGCCGGACCCCGCAATTCGCCGAGGTCGCCTTTGCCACCGACCAGCCCGTGGGCGCGGTCGTGCCCGCCCTGATCGAGGGCAGCGCCGGCACACGGCTGACCGCCCGCGCCCTGAACGAGGGTTGAACGAGCGTTGAACGGCGGCGGAGCTTGGACCGGACCGGGCCGCGCCGGACTGGCCGCGGCGCGGCGCAAAGGCGCTTTCCCCGCCCCCGCAGTTGCGCTAACCCCGGCGGGTGGAATTGATCGTGAACAACCTCGGCTGCGCACGCGGCGGCCTGCCCCTGCTCGAAGGCGTCAGCCTCCGGCTGGGGGCCGGCGCGGCACTGGTGCTGCGCGGGCCGAACGGCTGCGGCAAGACAACGCTGCTGCGCACGCTGGCAGGGCTACAGCCGCCGCTGGAGGGAACGATCTCGGCCCCGGCCGAGGCGCTGGCCTATGCCGCCCATGCCGACGGGCTGAAACCCACCCTGAGCGTGCGCGAGAACCTCGCCTTCTGGGCCGCCGTCCATGGCCAGCGCGACATCGCACCGGCGCTGACGGCGATGGATTTGCGCGATCTGGCCACACGGCCGGCGCAGAACCTTTCGGCCGGGCAGAAGCGGCGGCTGGGGCTCGCGCGACTGCTGGTGACGGGGCGGCCGATCTGGCTTCTGGACGAGCCGACGGTATCGCTCGACACCGCATCGGTTGCGCTGTTCGGGGCGGTGGTGCGGGGTCATCTGGCATCCGGGGGCGCGGTGATCATCGCCACCCATATCGACCTTGGCCTGCCCGAGGCGCAGGAGCTTGACCTCGTGCCCTATCGCGCGAAGCCCCGCGCCATGCCCGGCGGCTTTGACGAGGCATTCATATGATCGCGCTCTTGCTGCGCGATCTGCGCCTGGCGGTGCGGGCGGGGGGCGGCTTTGGCCTCGGTCTTGCGTTCTTTCTGATCCTTGCGGTGCTGGTGCCGCTCGGCGTGGGCCCCGAGAGCGCGCTGCTGGCGCGGATCGCGCCGGGCATCCTGTGGGTCGGCGCGCTTCTGGCCTGTCTGCTGTCGCTCGACCGGATCCTCGCGCTGGATTACGAGGACGGCTCGCTCGACCTGCTGGCCACCGCACCGATCCCGCTGGAGGGGGTCGTCACGATGAAGGCGGCGGCGCACTGGATCACCACGGGGCTGCCGCTGACGCTGCTGGCGCCGGTTCTGGGGGTGCTGCTGAGCCTGCCGGCCCCGGCCTATGGCTGGCTGGTGCTGTCGCTGGCGCTGGGCACGCCGGCGTTGTCGGTGATCGGCACCTTCGGCGCGGCGCTCACGGTGGGGCTGCGGCGCGGCGGCTTGCTTTTGTCGCTGCTGGTGCTGCCGCTTTACGTGCCGACACTGATTTTCGGGGCCGAGGTGGTGCGCCGCGGCGCCGACGGGCTGAGCGTGGCCACCCCGCTGGCGCTGCTGGCGGGCATCACCCTTGGCGCCGCAGCACTTCTGCCCTTTGCCTCGGCCGCGGCAATTCGTATCAACCTGCGATAGGACAATCACGCGCCCGTGGCTTGAGAAAGCCCGCGCCCGCGACTAGGACATGGTCATGGTTTCGTCCTACTGGGAATATGCGAACCCGACGCGGTTCATGCAGACATCGGGCTGGCTGTTGCCGGTGGTGGCGGTGCTCGCGGTGGTCACCACCGCCGTGGGTCTGATCTGGGGCTTTTTCTTCACCTCCGACGATTTCCGGCAGGGTTCCACCGTCAAGATATTGTTCCTGCATGTGCCCTCGGCGCTGATGGCGATCAATGCATGGCTGATGATGCTCGTGGTCTCGCTCATCTGGCTGATCCGGCGGCATCATGTCTCGGCGCTGGCGGCCAAGGCGGCAGCGCCGGTGGGGCTGGCGATGACCGTCATCGCGCTCTTCACCGGGGCGATCTGGGGCCAGCCGATGTGGGGCACATGGTGGGTCTGGGATCCGCGGCTCACCTCGTTTCTGGTGCTCTTTCTGTTCTATCTCGGCTATCTCGCGCTCTGGCAGGCGATCGAGGATCCGGACACCGCGGCCGATCTGACGGCGGTGCTGTGCCTCGTGGGCTCGGTCTTCGCGCTGCTGTCGCGCTATGCGGTCTTTTTCTGGAGCCAGGGCCTGCATCAGGGCCCGTCGCTGTCGCTGCAGGCGGGCGAGCGGATGGACATGGCTTACAAGCTGCCGCTTTACGTCGCGATGACGGGTTTCGGGCTGATCTTCGTGGCGCTGGTGCTGCTGGGCACGCGCACCGAAATCCGGGCCCGGAGGATCAAGGCGCTGGTCGCGCGGGAGCGGATGGGATGATGCCGGATCTGGGACGGTATGCCTTCGAGGTCAGCGCGGCCTATATCTTTTCGCTGTCGGTGCTGGCCGGGCTGGTGATCTGGTATCTGGCCCGCAACGCGCGGATGCGGCGCGACCTGGCCGAGGCCGAGGAACGGAGATCGCGCCGCGATGGCTAAGATCCGCCCGCTCATGCTGGCGCCGCCGCTGGTCTTCGCCGCTTTCGCGGCGCTGTTCCTGATCGGCAATTTCCGGGAGGATCGCGACGCCCTGCCCAGCACCCTGATCGGGCGCGAGGCGCCGTCGCTGCAGATGGGACAACTGGCCGAGTTCGACACGTTCAGCGATGACGACCTGCGCGCGGGCGAGGTGACTCTGGTGAATTTCTGGGCCAGCTGGTGCCCGCCCTGCCGGGCCGAACACCCGATGCTCGAGATGATCGCGGGAACCGGCCTGCCGATCTATGGCGTAAACGCCCGCGACGAGCCCGGCAACGCCATCGCCTTCATCGAGGAACTGGGCAACCCCTTCGCCGGCATCGGCACTTCGCGCGACGGGCGAAGTGCGCTCGACTGGGGCGTTTACGGCATGCCCGAAACCTTCGTCGTGGCCGGCGACGGGACGGTGATGCTGCGCTATCCCGGCGAGATCACCCGGAGCGTCTGGGAAAACCGCATCCTGCCGGCGGTGGAGGCCGCGCGCGCGCGCTGAGAAATCCGCGAGGTTCTGGCACGAGGCTCTGGCGCGAGGCTCTGGCGATTGCTGCCGGGCTGGGGTAGCCTGCGCACGATGCGGGGCATGCACCCCGACCGGCAGCCGGATCAAGGGCAATGAACACCAGACGCGGAATCGCGCTCAAGCTCGTCTCGATCCTGCTTTTTTCCGTCATGGCCGCCTGCATCAAGTATGGCCGCGAGGTCGTGCCCACGGGCGAGGCCGTGTTCTTCCGCTCGTTCTTTGCCATCCCGCCGATTCTGATCTGGGCGATCTGGGTCGGCCGGGTGGGCGAGATGGTGCGCGTCAACAGCCCGCTATTGCATGTGAACCGGGGGTTTTATGGCGTAGGCGCGATGTCTTGCGGCTTTCTGGCCCTTGGCCTGCTGCCCCTGCCCGAGGCCATCGCCATCGGCTATGCGGCGCCGATCGTCGCAACGGCGCTCGCGGCGCTGATCCTGCGCGAAAAGGTGCGGCTTTTTCGCTGGGCCGCCGTGGCGGTGGGCATGGTGGGGGTTCTGATCATCCTGTGGCCGCGGATGACGGTTCTGACCAGCGGTGACGTTGCCGATCAGGCGGCGCTCGGGGCCTGGGTGGCACTGATCGGAGCGGTGATTGCGGGGCTTGCCAAGATCCAGATCAGGGCCATGACGCAGACGGAAACCACCATGTCGATCGTCTTCTGGTTCGCGGTGACCTGCACGCTCGCGTCGCTCACGACTCTGCCGCTGGGCTGGGTCGTGCCCGACTGGCGCGCGGCCACGGCGCTGGTGGCGGCCGGATTGCTGGGCGGAACGGCGCAGATCCTGATGACCGAAAGCTATCGCCATGCGCAGGCCTCGACCCTCGCGCCGCTGGAATACACATCGATGGTCTGGGGGCTGGGGATCGGCTTCGTCATCTTCGCCGAGATACCCGGGATTTCGGTGCTGGGCGGGGCGGCGCTGGTGATCGCGGCGGGCATCCTGATCATCTGGCGCGAGCATCGGCTGGGCATCGACACCGCCAAGGCCCGTGCGGTCAAGACACCGCAGGGATAGGCAGACGAGGCATCGGCCGCGCGGCGCAGCCACGGCCCATCAGCGCATTGCCCGGCCCCGCCTCCGCCCCCCTGCCGCGCAGCGCCTCAGTCTTCCTGCTGGATGACCTGCCGCTCGCGCCGGATGACATAGAGGATCGACAGCATCGCCGCCGCAGAGGTGGCGAGCATGACGAAAAGCATCGGAAACGCCGTATCCGATCCCTCCAGCACGGTCCCCACCAGCGCCGAGATCCCCGCCCCGCCACCGATCAGGATCGCACCGCCCAGCCCCGAGGCCGTGCCCGCCAGATCCGGCCGGACCGACATCATCCCCGAGGTGGCATTGGGCAGGACCATCCCGTTGCCGATCCCCACAACGGACAGGAAGGTGAAGAACACCGCCGCCGACCCGAGCCCCCCGGCATAGAGCGCGGTCTGCAGACCAAGCCCCGCAGTGGTTACGATCGTGCCCATGAGCACCATCCGCTGCACCCCGATCCGCACCGAAAACCGGCCCGACAGGAAATTGCCCATGGCATAGCCCACAGCCGTCGGCGCAAAGGCCAGCCCCAGTTGCGTTGGCGAGAGGCCAAAGACCACCGTGCCCACATAGGGCGCCCCCCCGAGGATCGCGAAAAAGGCGCCCGAGGCGAAGCCCGCCGCGGCGCAATACCCCCAGAACCGCCGCGACCGCAGCAGGATCGGATACGCCCGTGCCTGCTTTGCAAAGCTGCCCGATCCTGCGCGCAGGGTCTCGCCCTGATCGGCCCAGACGATGGCCAGCACCACCACGCCGCAGGCCAGAAGCATCATGAAACTCGCCTGCCAGCCGAAAGCCTCGTCCAGCATCCCGCCCACGATCGGCCCCACCATCGGAACCAGCGCCATACCCATGGTGACATAGCCGATCATGGAGGCCGCCTCCGCCTCGTCCACCATGTCGCGCACCGCCGCCCGGCTCAGCACCATCGCAGCGACGATCACGGCCTGAAGCATGCGGAAGACAAGGAAAACCTCGACGCTGGTCGCCAGCAAGGTGCCGAGCGTGGCCAGCAGAAACACCACGATCGCGCCGATCACCACCGGCCGGCGCCCGAAGCGGTCCGAGACCGGGCCCAGAACCAGTTGCAGCACCGCATTCACCGCCAGATAGAGCGAGACCGACAACTGCATCAGCCGGTAATCGGTCGCGAAATATTCGGTCATGTTGGGCAGCGACGGCAGAAAGATATTCATCGCCAGCGCGGCAAGACCGGCCATCAGGACAAGTGTCACGATGTGGGGCGGGGTGGTCCGGTCCAGAAACCGGGCCTTCGGTGCGGGTTCCATCCGATTGTGTTATGCCTCGGCGCTCGCCTTGTCCATCGCGCAACTGCAGCAATAAAGTTTGCTGTTTTGCATTTTGCTGGACTTATACTGTGAACTATTTGCAAATTTTCCAGATTGCCCTTCCAGCCCCTCCGCGCCGCAGCTAGACTGACAAAACCCGGAGGGAGGAAGAGATGCACGACATCCTGCAGGAACTGGAGCACCGGCGCGGCATCGCCCGCATGGGCGGCGGCGCGGCGCGGATCGAGGCGCAGCACGCCAAGGGCAAGCTCACCGCGCGCGAGCGGATCGAGTTGTTGCTCGACGAAGGCTCCTTCGAGGAATTCGACATGTTCGTCGCCCATCGCTGCGCCGATTTCGGCATGCAGGACAGCCGCCCCTACGGCGATGGCGTCGTGACCGGCTGGGGCACGATCAACGGCCGGATGGTCTATGTCTTCAGTCAGGATTTCACCGTCTTCGGCGGCTCGCTGTCGGAAACCCATGCC
>SKUV01000212.1 GCA_007129775.1 Paracoccaceae bacterium
AGGTGGCCTGATGGCGCTGGTTCTGGAACGCAGGCCCGAGGCCGGACGATGGGCGCTCTTGCTGTCGCCCTTGCTGGCGGTGGTGCTGACGCTGGTTTCGTCGGTCGTGATCTTCTGGATGCTGGGGCAGGACCCGTGGCGCGCGCTGCAGACCTATTTCATACTGCCGGTCTCGGATGCATGGGGGTTGCAGGAGGTCATGGTCAAGGCCACGCCGCTGGTGCTGATCGCCACGGGGCTGGCGCTGTGCTTCCGGTCGAACAACTGGAACATCGGCGCCGAGGGTCAATTCCTGATCGGCGCGATCTGCGGCGGGGGCGTGGCGGTCTGGACCCATGGCTGGGGCGGGCCGTGGGTGCTGCCGCTGATGCTGCTGGCCGGCGCGGCGGGGGGCATGGCCTATGCGCTGATCCCGGCGGTGCTTAAGGTCAAGCTGCGGGTGAACGAGATCCTCGTTTCGCTGATGTTGGTCTATGTGGCCGATCTGTTGATGGATTACCTCGTGCGCGGCCCGTGGCGCGACCCTTTCGGCTTCAACATGCCCCAGACCGTGACCTTCGCGCGCGAGGCGACGCTGCCCTTGCTGTTCGACGGCGGGCGCATGAACCTCGGCTCGGTCATCGCGCTGGCGGTGGTGGTGGTGGCGGCGGTGGTGATGGCGCGCACGCTCAAGGGCTTCGAGATACGGCTTGTCGGGCAGGCCCCGCGCGCGGCCCGCTTCGCCGGGTTCTCGGATGCTCGGCTGACGATCATGGTCTTTGCGGTGTCGGGCGCGCTGGCGGGGCTGGCCGGGGTGCTGGAGGCGGCGGGCACCGTGCGCCAGCTCTTGCCCGGCTTTTCCCCGGGCTACGGGTTCACCGCGATCATCGTGGCCTTTCTGGGCCGGCTCAACCCGGTGGGTTGCCTGATCGCGGGGATATTCATCGCGATCACCTTCATCGGCGGCGAGAATGCGCAGATCATGCTGCGCCTGCCGCGCGACATGACGCTGGTCTTTCAGGGGCTTTTGCTGTTCTACATCCTCGCCTGCGACACGCTGATCCTCTACCGGATCAGGCGGCGGATCGTGCCGGCGGAGGGGCAGGCATGACGCTGGCCGTCGCGATCATGCTCACGGTGATCACCGCCGCCACGCCGCTCTTGATCGCGGCCATCGGCGAGCTTGTGACCGAACGCTCGGGCGTGCTGAACCTCGGGGTCGAGGGCATGATGATCATGGGCGCGGCATCGGGCGTGGCGGTGGCCATCGTCACCGGCTCCAGCATTCTGGGGGTGCTGGCCGCCATCGGGGCGGGCATGGCGCTTGCGGCGATTTTCGCGCTGCTCACGCTGGGTCTGGCGGCGAACCAATATGCCTCGGGGCTGGCGCTGACGATCTTCGGGCTGGGTCTGTCGGGGGTGATCGGCGCGCCCTTCGTGGGCGTGCAGCGCGAGGGGATCAGGCGCATCACCATCCCGTGGCTCTCCGACCTGCCGGTGATCGGGCCGATCCTGTTCCGGCAGGACCCGTTCGTCTATGGCTCGATCCTGCTGGTTGTAGGCGTGTCGTGGTTTCTGTGGCGCAGCAAGGCGGGGCTGATCCTGCGCGCCTGCGGTGAGAATCCCGTCTCGGCCCATGCGCTGGGCTATAACGTGCTGCGCATCCGGCTTTATGCGGTCCTCTTCGGCGGCGCCTGCGCCGGTGTGGCGGGGGCCTATCTGTCGCTGGTGCTGACGCCGTTCTGGACCGCGGGCATGACCGCGGGGCGCGGCTGGATCGCGCTGGCGATCGTGGTCTTCGCCTCGTGGCTGCCGCTGCGGGCTATGTTCGGTGCCTATCTTTTCGGCGGCCTGATCATCCTGCAGCTGCACGCGCAGACCGCCGGCGTCGCGGTGCCGTCGCAATTCCTTGCCGCGCTGCCCTATCTGTTGACCATTGTCGCGCTGACGCTGATCATGGCGTGGCGGCGGGGCAGCGGGGCGGGCAGCATCGCCCCCGCCGGCCTTGGCCAGACCTTTACCCCCGATCGATGACCACCCGATAACCAACCGTCCCGACAGAGGAGAGACCCATGAACCTGAACCGACGCCATATTCTGACCGGCGCGACCGCGCTGGCGGCCTCGACCGCGCTGCCGCGCTACGCGCTCGCCGCCGACCCGATGAAGGTCGGGATCGTCCTGATCGGCCCGGTGGGCGATTTCGGCTGGTCCACCATGCATGACGTGGGCCGCCGCCGCATGGAAGAGGTGCTGGGCGACGCGGTGGAAACCACGCAGATCGAGGCCGTGGCCCCGCCCGATTTCGACCGCGTGGTCACGCAACTGGTGCGCGCCGATTGCAAACTGATCTTCACCACCTCCTTCAGCTATTTCCAGCCCACCATCCGCATGGCCGAGCAGTTCCCGGATGTGATGTTCGAAAACGCCACCGGCACCAGCACGCTGCCCAACATGGCGATCTACAACGCCCGTTTCTACGAGGGCCGCTATCTGCAGGGCGTCATCGCAGCGATGAAATCGCAGACCAAGCAGATCGGCTATGTCGCCGCCTTCCCGGTGCCCGAAGTGATCCACGCCATCAACACGGTGATGCGCGGTGCGTGGTCGGTTGATCCGGAGATGCGCATCCGCGTGGTCTGGGCCAACGCGTGGTTCAACCCGGGCGTGGAAGCCGATGCCGCGCGCGCGCTGATCGATCAGGGCTGCGACATCCTGTGCCAGCACACCGACAGCCCCGCGCCGCTGCAACTGGCCGAAGAGCGCGGCATCTACGGCTTCGGGCAGGCCAGCGACATGACCCGTTTCGCACCGCGTTCGCATCTGACCTCTTCGATCAACAACTGGGGCGATTATTACGCCAGCCGCGCCCAGGCGATGATCGACGGCACATGGGCGCCCGAGGATACCTGGGGCGGGCTGGATTCGGGCATGTTCGCGCTTGCGCCCTTTACCAACATGACGCCCGAGGAAACCGCCGTGGCCGAGAACGTCGTCGCCGGGTTGCGCAGCGGCGAGATCGACCCCTTTGCCGGGCCGATCGTCAATCAGGCCGGCGAAACTGTGATCGGCGAGGGCGAGACCCTGACCGATGACGAGATTCGCGCCCAGAATTATTTCTATCAGGGCATTGAGGTCAGCATGCCCGGCTGACGCACGCGGGCCGGCGCCGCCGCACGCGCGGCGCCGGCCGGCAGTCCTGACAATGCCCCGCTTGCCTGCTGCGGCGGGGCGTCTATTCCACAGCGCGGCTCGGGCCGGCGGCGGCCCTCAGGCGCCGCGCCTTGGCCGCGGTACGGGTGATCTCGGCGATCAGATCGGCTGACCGGAAGGGCTTGCCGGCATGGCCCGAAAAGCCCGCGGCGCGGTAGTCCTCGATCTGGTGTGTCATCACATTGGCGGTGATTGCGAGCGCCACCGGAGGCTCGGCGCGCAGCGATGCGGCCTTCGCGCGCAGCGCCGCGAGCGTGGCGATGCCATCGAGATCGGGCATCGAAATATCCAGCAGCACCACATCGAACGCCCCGGGCTGCCATTCCGCCAGCGCCGGGCGTCCGCCATCGACCATCCGCACCCGGGAGCCGGCCCGTTCCAGCAGGAGCGAAAGAAGCTTGCGGTTCACCGCGTTGTCGTCGGCCGCCAGCAGCGACAGCCCCGCAAGTGGCGCATCCTTGCCGGCCCCGCCGGGTGCGGCCACATCCGGGCCGGCCGGCGCCTCCGCCGGCCGGGCGATTTCGGGCAGCGGCAGGGTGACATGGACGCTCGTGCCCCGGCCGGGCGCGGTGTCCAGCGTGATCGTGCCACCCATCTGCTCCACCAGCGCCTTGGTGATCGCCATGCCCAGCCCGGTGCCGCCGAAGCGCCGCGCCACCGAGCCGTCGCCCTGCTCGAATTCCGCGAAGACCCGGGCCGCCTGTTCCGGGGTCATGCCGATGCCCGTGTCGGCGACCGAGATCGTCAGCGGCGCGCCGGGTTCTGCGCCAAGGGTCACGGTGACGCCACCGCTCTGGGTGAACTTGATCGCATTGCCCAGAAGGTTGTGGACGATCTGCAGGATACGGTGCTGATCGCCCAGTCGCATCGGCACATCCTCTTGCGGGCCATCGGCCTGAAACGACAGCCCCTTGTCGCGCGCGGCGGTCTCGTGCAGCGCGGCGATGCGGGTGAGCACCTGCGCGGGGGCGAAGGGCTGCGCCTCGATCTGCATCTTGCCGGCCTCGATCTTGGACATGTCGAGCACGTCGTTGAGGATGCTCAGCAGGGTTGCGCCGCTGTCGCGGATGGTGCGCGCCATCTCGCGCGTCCTCGGATCGCTGAGCTCCTCCTCCAGCACTTCGGCCATGCCCAGCACCCCGTTGAGCGGCGTGCGGATCTCGTGGCTCATATTGGCGAGAAACTGGGATTTCGTGCGACTGGCCGCCTCGGCCCGGGCGCGGGCGGCTTCGAGCGAGCGGGCGGTTTCAAGCTCTTCGGTGATGTCGGCGAGCGCGCAGACCACGCGCGCCTCCGTCCCGGGGCGTTCCACCCGGGCCATGTTGACCGACAGGATGCGCATCATGCCATCGGCGCGGCGAAATCCCACGCGCAGGCCCCGCTGCGGGCCGGCCGCCTCCATGGCGCAGGTGAAGGCGGTGATGCCGGGGTCGGGCGCACCCTCGGCGGGAGGAAAGATCGCGCCATGATGCATCCCGGGGATCGCGTCGGTGTCGAGCCCGGTCAGCTTGCCCGTCTCGGCATTGGCGAAGATCGCGCGGCCCTCGGCATCGAAGGCCACGATGCCGGTCATCGTCGTCTGCATCAGCAGTTGCAGATAGTCACGCTCGGCCGCCAGTCGCGTCTGCAGCGCGCTGCGAAAGGTGACATCGTTCATCGCGAAAATGCGCCCCATTTCGGATTGCGCGCCCATGGGGCGTTCGATCGGCAGGATGCGCAGATCGAATCGCTTGTCCCCCAGTTGCAGGGTCTGCAGCCGCTCTGGCGGGTCGGGCGCCAGCATCAGCCGGGTATGGGGGGCCAGCGGCTCCCAATCGTCGAGCCGGCCGCCTGCGCGCCGCCTGCCGCAAAGCTTCAGCGCGGACGGATTGGCGGCGACGACCTCGCCCTCGGGCGTGACGATCACGATGGGCGAGGGCGAGTTGCGCCAGAGCACCTCCAGCGCCACGGGCCGCAGATCGAGCAGCCGGTCGGTCAGGATGAACCACGCCAGCGCCATCATCGCGAGGGCATAGGCATAGGGGGTCGGGTCAAGCCCCGACACCGTGACGCGGCCGAAGACATAGCCCAGATTGGCGGCTATGGGCGCGACCAGCACCAGCAGCCACGCCAGAAAGAAGGGCCGGTGCGCCGGATGGGCGCGCTGCAGCCCGCGCAGCAGAAGCAGCACACCGGCGACCACGAAAAGATAGAGCCAGCCGGCCGCCACAAAGAACAGCGGCCCGTGGTCATACTGCACCTGTCCGCCCGGCGTGTCGGGCGAAAGCCCCGTGCCGGGCCCGTAAAAGCGGCCGTGCCAGCCGTTCGTCGCGGCCATGGCAAAGAGCGCGAGCGGCCCGCCGAAAAGCGCCGCCCGCCGCGGGCGCTGGCGCCAGCCCTCGCCCGCCCGCGCGTAATCGTCGATGAAGAAGCACAGCGCGATCGGCAGAAGCCCGATCCCCAGCCACGCCGCCTGTGCCCAGAATATCTTGCAGGCCTCGCCGATGGCCCGATGCTCCATCATCGCCATCCCGAGCCAGAATCCGGCGCCGATCAGGCTGAAAAGGAAAAACCGCTTGCCGTAGAAGCGGTGGTTGCGCGCCACCCACAGCCCGATCGCCAGCAGCACGAGCATCATCACCACCGCGGCGATATCGATCGGCTGCGCGGGGTTCAGGCGCAAACACTCAGCCACGCCCGCCTCCCCACGGAGCGCTGCGGTCTGCTTCGGGCGGCTTTCGGCGCAAGTTTGCTCTCTCCGTGCTGTCGTGTCGGGAGTTTATCAACTTGCGGGCATAGTCCAAGATGCCTTGACAGCCCAGAGTTGCCAAAGGGCGCCGATGGCGCACGCGCCCGAGGACCATGCCGCCCGAGGACCATGCCGCCCAGACCGGGGCGGACCCGGGCGCCGTTGCGTCGATCGTCCGCTCGATGCTCAGTACATCCGGCCGGGCAGCCAGAGCACCATTTGCGGAAAGGTGAACACGATCAACACCGCGAGCAACTGCAGCAGCACAAAGGGGATCACCCCCTTGTAGATATCGATGATCCTGATTTCGGGCGGGGCGACACCTTTGAGATAGAACAGCGAAAAGCCGACCGGTGGCGTCAGGAACGAGGTCTGCAGCGTCACCGCGAAAAGCACGATGAACCAGATCTGGTCAAAGCCCAGCAGCACCACCACCGGCGCCACCAGTGGCAGCATGATCAGCGAAATCTCCAGCCAGTCGAGGAAGAAGCCCGCCAGAAAGGCGATGAAAAGGATCGTCAGGACCACGCCCGACGGGCCGAAAGGCAGCGATCGCAGCGCCTGGGTGATGAACTCGTCGCCGCCCAGTTGCCGCATCACCACCGCAAAGAGGGTCGCGGCGAGGAAGATGCCGAAGATGAACGCCGTGGTCAGCGTGGTCTTGAGCCCCACCTCCTTGAGCACCGCCCATGTCAGCCGCCCGTTCAGTGCCGCCAGAAGCATCGCGCCGAAGGCACCGACGCCCGAAGCCTCGGTCGGCGTGGCGATCCCCATGAAGATCGAGCCGAGCACGGCGACGATCAGCAGAACCGGCGGCAGCACCGCCAGCAGCGTGCTGAAGACCAGCCGCGCGGTCACCGGGGGCAGGTCGGTCGGGGCCGGCGCGAGGGTGCGTGACAGCGCGGCGGCGACGATGATGAAGATCAGGTAGAAGCCGCCCAGCATCAGCCCCGGCAACAGCGCGCCCATGAACAGGTTGCCAACCGACACCGACATCTGGTCGGCCATGATGATCAGCATGATGGAGGGCGGAATCAGGATCCCCAGCGTCCCGGAAGAAGCCACCACACCCGATGCGAAGGCCTTGCTGTAGCCCTGCTGCATCATGATCGGCAGCGACAGCATCGCCAGCAGCACCACCGAGGCGCCGACGATCCCGGTGGATGCCGCAAGCACGATGCCGATCAGCACCACGCCCACCGCAAGCCCGCCGCGGAATCGGCCGAACAGCTGGATGAAATTGGCCATCAGCTTTTCGGTCACGCCGGAGCGTTCCAGCATCAGCCCCATGAAGATGAACATCGGCAGCGCGACGAGGATCCAGTTCGACATCTGGCCCCAGACGCGCTGCACCATGACCGCGAAAATCCGCATGTCCGTCAGAAAATAGGTATCCCAGCCGAACCACTCGGACCCGAAGACGGCGATGAAGCTGAAGCCGATCGACACGCCCGCCAGCACCCACGCGACGGGGATGCCTGTCAGCAGCAGCGCGATGAATGACACCAGCATCGCGACGACGAGGATTTCGTTGGTTTCCATCATCTGTCCCTGATTGCGCGAGGGGGGCGGCGGTGGCCCGGCCCGTCAGCGCGTGGTTGACGGGGCGCTCATCCCGTTCGGGCCGGGCTTCGTTCGGGGTCGGAATAGGCGAGCATGGCGCCGATCAGCAAAAGTCCGCCGCCGAGCGCGGAAAAGAGCGTCACGCCGAAGACCAGCGCCAGCCCCAGCACTGCAAGCGCCATCAGCACCGCCCCGAACAGCGAGGCGCGCAAAGCCAGCGCCGCACCGGCCAGCCCCAGCGCCGGCAGCAGGAAGGCCGCCAGCGGCTGCCACCGATCCAGCGTCTCGGCGGCATCGGTCTGCAGATGATTGCCCAGACCGCCCAGAAGCGTGCCGAGGCTCAGTCCCGTCGCCCCCAGCCAGACCGCGACGATCAACGCCAGCCCGCCGCCCAGAAGGCCCGCAACCGCGCCTGCCACCCGGGTCGCGCCGGCCAGTTCGTAAGGCGTGCGCGAGTACGGATAGCCGAAAAGGAAGGACGTCACCCGCAAGAGCCGCGCCAGCGCGGCCAGTGCGATCACGCCGAAGGCAAAGACGATCACGCCCTTGATGGCCCAACGATTTGCCAGCCCGCCCACATTGGACGATCTTTCGTTGCGCACGAAGGAACGTTCGGCGAAGACATAGCCGTAATCGATCATCAGCCAGCACAGCGGAAAGATGATCAGCACGATTGTCAGAAACTCGATCCACGCCCGCAGCCGGGCGCCGAAACGCGTGGCAAGCACATCGACGCGCACATGACTGTCATAGACGATGGCAAAGCCGATCCCCAGCATGTAGCCGACGGCGAAAAGGTGCCACTGGGTTTCCTCGGCCCAGACGGTATTGCCGCCGACAAAGCGCCGCATCGCCACCGTGGTGACGATGATCAGCATCAGCACCAGCCAGATCCAGTTCACGATCCCGGCGAGGAACGTCAGCACCCGCTCGATGATCTCGGACGGCCATGTGCGCGGGAATTCCAGCCTCTGGGCCCGCGACGAGGCGCTTTCGGCCTGTTCGAGGTCAAGCTCGATTTCCGTGGGTAAGGGCTGGCTCATGGCACCGTCCGGATCGGGGGCGGGTGGTGCGCGCAAGGGCGCGCGGCGCGGGCGCCGGGCCAGAGCCCGGCGTCGGCCCGGCGCGACTTTGCGCGCCGGGCCGGGCTGGCGTCACTCGCCCAGACGGGTCTGCCAGTCGCGCG
>SKUV01000303.1 GCA_007129775.1 Paracoccaceae bacterium
ATATGCGGGCAGCCATAACGGCGAGGCGAGTTATGAGCTGTCGCTGGCCTCGGCCGGCGCGCTCGAATTCGTGGCGCTGTGGTTTCAGCGCGCAGTGGCGCGGCGCGAGCGGCCGGCGGCGGCTCAGGGCGCGCCCGAGGTGCGGCGCATCGATCTGATCTGGCGCGCAAGGGTCGAAGACGACGCCCTCTGACGGGCGGATTTCAGCGAAAAAGGAGGGGCGCCCATGGGTGCGCAAAACGGCAAGGACCTGCTGATCAAGATGGACATGACCGGCGACGGCCAGTTCACCACCATCGCGGGGCTGCGGGCCACGCGGATCAGCTTCAACGCCGAGACGGTGGATGTGACGAGCCTCGAAAGCGAGGGCGGCTGGCGCGAGTTGCTGGCCGGGGCGGGTGTGAAAAGCGCCGCGATCTCGGGCTCGGGTGTCTTTCGCGACGAGGGCACGGACGAGCGCGCGCGGCAGGTCTTTTTCGACGGCGAAGTGCCGATGCTGCAGGTGATCGTGCCGGATTTCGGCACGATCGAGGGGCCGTTCCAGATCACCGCGCTGGAGTATTCGGGCAGCCACAACGGCGAGGCGGGCTATCAGCTTTCGCTGGCTTCGGCCGGCGCGCTCAGCTTCGTGGCGCTCTAAGGGGGCGGGTGGATGGCGAATCCCCATGCCGGAGAGGTGGCGCTGTGGCTGGATGGCAAGCGCCATGTGCTGCGGCTGACGCTGGGCGCGCTGGCGGAACTGGAGGAGGCGCTGGAGGCCGACAGCCTGATCGCGCTGGTAGAACGGTTCGAGGCGGGCCGGTTCAGCACCCGCGACGTGCTGGCGCTGATCGTCGCCGGTCTGCGTGGCGGCGGCTGGCAGGGTGAGCCGGCCGATCTGCGCCGCGCCGATATCCGCGGTGGCCCGGTGGAGGCCGCGCGTGTCGCGGCACTGCTGCTTGCGCGCGCCTTCGCCGGCCCCGGCGCGCCATGAGCCGGGCGCGGCGCAGGCGCAAGGTGGCGCCGAAGGCGCAGGGGCAGGCGCAGAATCAGGCGCAGGGGCAGGCGCAGCGCGGCGCGGTGGCGGGCGGGAGCGCAGCCGCGGACGCCCCGTCGGCAGACGCTGCGAGGCTTCTGGACTGGGCCGGGCTGATGCGTGCGGGGATCGGCGGGCCGGGCCTTCTGCCGCGCGATTTCTGGGCGCTGACGCCTTTCGAGTTGCGGGTGCTGCTGGGGCTGGAGGCGACCGCCGCCCCGCTGACCCGCGCGCGGCTGGAGGATCTGACCGCGCGCTTTCCCGACCGAGTGAAAGGGGACAGGGATGTCTGACGATCTGGGCGAACGCGTTGCCGCGCTGGAGGCGAGCCTGTCGGGCGCGCAGGGGCTGGTGGCACAATTCGACGCCGAATTGCAGGGGCTGGGGCGCACGCTGGTCTTTACGGGGCGCGAGGTGGATACGCTGTCGCGCGGCATCGGGGGCGGGCTGCGGCGCGCCTTCGACGGGCTGGTCTTCGACGGGATGCGGCTGTCGGATGCGCTGCGGATGGTGGCGCGGTCGATGGTGGACGGGGTCTATTCGGTGGCCATGCGCCCGGTTCAGAACGCCATCGGCGGGGCCATGGCGCAGGGGCTGCAGGGCGTGATGTCGTCGCTGATGCCCTTTGCCCAGGGCGGCAGTTTTTCCCAAGGCCGTGTGCAGCCCTTCGCCGAGGGCGGGATCGTCAGCGGCCCTGTCGCCTTTCCCATGCGGGGCGGGGCCACGGGGCTGATGGGCGAGGCCGGCCCCGAGGCGATCATGCCGCTGGCGCGCGGCCCGGATGGCCGGTTGGGCGTGCAGGCGACCGGGGGCGGCGGCGCGCGGCCGGTGACCGTGGTCTTCAACATCACGACCCCGGATGTGGAGGGGTTCCGCCGGGCGGAAAGCCAGATCGCGGCAGATATGTCGCGTCTGATGGCACGCGGCGAGCGCAACCGCTGAGGCAGCGAGAGGACGGGCGAGGCAGGCATGGCATTTCACGAAATCAGGTTTCCCCCGGCGCTGAGCTTCGGCGCCCGCGGCGGGCCGGAACGGCGCACGGAAATCGTGACGCTGGCCAATGGCCACGAGGAGCGCAACACCCCCTGGGTCGATGCGCGCCGGCGCTATGACGCGGGTGTCGGGCTGCGTTCGCTCGACGATGTGGAGGCGCTGGTCGCGTTCTTCGAGGCGCGGCAGGGTCAGTTGCACGGGTTTCGCTGGAAGGACTGGGCCGATTTCCGTTCGGCGCCGGCGTCACGGTCGCTCGATGCCAAGGACCAGAGCCTCGGCTTCGGCGACGGGGAACGACGGGTGTTCGCGCTGCGCAAGGGCTATGCCTCGGGCCAGCAGGTCTATTGGCGGCCCATCGTGAAGCCGGTGCCGGGCAGCGTGCTGCTGGCGCTGGGGGGCGATCTGCAGGTGCTGGGGCTGCAGGCGGAACTGGACGCGATGCGGGGCGAGATCACCTTTGCCACCCCGCCCGCGCCGGGGGCCGAGGTGACGGCGGGCTTCGAATTCGACGTGCCGGTGCGCTTCGATACCGACCGGATCGAGGTCTCGGTGGCGAGTTTCCATGCCGGCGAGGTGCCGCGCGTGCCGGTGGTGGAGGTGCGGCTGTGAGCGGGTTGCAGGCGCATCTGGACTGCGGCGCAACCACCATAGCGCGTGCCTGGGCGGTGGTGCGGACGGATGGCGTGGTTCTGGGCTTTACCGATCACGACCGCGATCTGGACTTCGAAGGCATCCTCTTTCGCGCCTCCTCGGGGATGACGGCGCGGGCGCTGGCGCAGACCACGGGGCTTGCGGTTGACAATTCGGAGGCGCTGGGCGCGCTGCGCGACGCGGCCCTGCGCGAAGAGGATATCGCCGCGGGCCGCTATGACGGGGCGGAGGTGCGAATCTGGCTGGTGAACTGGGCCGAACCGGCGCAGCGGCGGCTGGAGTTTCGCGGCGCGCTGGGCGAGATCACGCGCACAGGCGGCGCCTTTCGTGCCGAATTGCGCGGGTTGACCGAGGCGCTGTCGCAACCGCTGGGCCGGGTTTATCGTTCCGGCTGTTCGGCGGTGCTGGGCGATGGCGATTGCCGCTTCGATCTGGCGCAGCCGGGCTATACCACCGAAATCCCCGCCGATGAGGTGGAGGGCGCGCAGGCGTTTCGCTTTGCCGCGCTGGCCGGTTTCGATGACCGCTGGTTCGAGGGCGGGCGGCTGGAGGTTCTGAGCGGTGCCGCCGCCGGGCTTGCCGGGGTGGTCAAGAACGACCGCCTGAGCGCAGAGGCGCGCCTGGTGGAGCTGTGGCAGGCGCTGGGGGCGCCGGTGCTGCCCGGCGACATGCTGCGCCTGAGCGCAGGCTGTGACAAGCGCGCGGAGACCTGCCGGCTGAAATTCGACAACCTTCTGAACTTTCTCGGTTTTCCGGATATTCCCGGCGATGACTGGCTGATGGCGCATCCCCGTCAGGGCAGCCTGAACGACGGCGGGAGCCTGAAGCGATGAGGGTCGCCGACAAAGCTGTGGCCGAGGCGCGGGCGTGGATCGGCACGCCTTATGTGCATCAGGCCTCCACCCGCGGGGCGGGGGCCGATTGCCTCGGGCTCGTGCGCGGGGTCTGGCGGGCGCTTTACGGCGCGGAGCCCGAGCCGGTGCCGGCCTACACCCCCGACTGGGCCGAGCCCGCGCGCGAGGAGGTTCTGTTCGCGGCAGCGTTGCGGCACATGGCCCCCGGTGCGCCCGGGGCACCGGTTCCGGGCGAGGTGCTTCTGTTCCGGATGCGCTCGGGCGCGGTGGCCAAGCATCTGGGCATCGTGTCCGGCGTCGGGGGGCGGTTTTTCATCCATGCCTACAGCGGCCGCGGGGTCATCGAAAGCCCGCTGAGCGCGCCTTGGGCGCGGCGGGTGGTGGCCCGCTTTGCCTTTCCGGTGCTGCCTGACTGTGGGGCCGGTGCATCCGGGATCATCCGAAGGGAAGCTTGATGGCGACGATTGTTCTTGCAGCGGCCGGGGCGTCGGTGGGCGCCGGCTTCGGCGGCGCCGTTTTCGGTCTGTCGGGCGCGGTTATCGGCCGAGCGGTCGGGGCGACGCTGGGCCGGGTGATCGATCAGCGCTTGCTGGGCGCGGGCTCGGCTGCGGTGGAGACAGGCCGGGTCGAACGCTTCCGTCTGACCGGCGCGGGCGAGGGTGCGCCGGTCGCGCGGGTCTGGGGGCGGATGCGTCTGGGCGGGCAGGTGATCTGGGCCTCGCGTTTTCTCGAGGATCGCAACGTCACCCGCAGCGGCAAGGGCAGCAGCCGTCCTTCCACGGTGGATTACAGCTATTCGGTAAGCCTCGCCATTGCGCTGTGCGAGGGAGAGATCACGGGGATCGGGCGGATCTGGGCAGATGGCGTCGAGATCGGGCGCGAGGATCTGGCGCTGCGGGTCTATCGCGGCTCCGAAGATCAGTTGCCCGACCCGCGGATCGAGGCGGTGGAGGGGGCTGGCCGCGTGCCGGCCTATCGCGGCATCGCCTATGTGGTGATCGAGGATCTGGAACTTGGCCGCTTCGGCAACCGCGTGCCGCAATTCAGCTTCGAGGTGGTGCGCCGGGCCGATGGCGGCGATGTGCCCGATCTGACGGGCGGGCTGCAGGCCGTGGCGCTGATGCCGGGCACCGGGGAATACGCGCTGGCCACGACGCCGGTGCATTACGCCAAGGCGCCGGGGGTCAATGTCTCGGCCAATGTGAACTCTCCCTCGGGCCGGTCCGATCTGGAGACCTCGCTCACCGCGCTGCGCGAGGAATTGCCGGGCGTGGGCTCGGTCGCGCTGATCGTGTCGTGGTTCGGCGACGATCTGCGCTGCGGCGATTGCAGCCTGCGGCCCAAGGTGGAATTCGCCGATCAGGACGGGGTGGGCATGGCGTGGCAGGTCTGTGGCCTGCCGCGCGCCGAAGCGCAGGAAATCGCGCGGATCGATGACCGGCCGATCTATGGCGGCACGCCGGCCGATGCCTCGGTGATCGAGGCGATCACGGCGATACGCGAAGGCGGGCAGGAGGTGCTGTTTTATCCCTTCATCCTTATGGAGCAGATGGAGGGTAACACGCTGCCCGACCCGTGGACGGGTGGCACCGGCCAGCCAGTGCTGCCGTGGCGCGGGCGCATCACCACGAGCCTCGCGCCCGGGCAGGCGGGCAGCCCTGACCGCAGTGCCGCTGCAGCGGCAGAGGTGGCGGCCTTCTTCGGCACCGCACAGCCCGGGGATTTCGCGCTCAGCGGCGACACGGTCGTCTATTCCGGCCCCGATGAGTGGAGCTATCGCCGCTTCATCCTGCATTACGCATGGCTCGCCAAGGCCGCGGGCGGGGTGGAGGCGTTCTGCGTCGGCTCGGAAATGCGCGGGCTGACCCAGATCAGGGGGGCGGGCGATGCCTTTCCCGCCGTGGCGGCCATGCGCACGCTGGCGGCGGAGGTGCGCGCGATCCTCGGCCCGGAATGCAAGATCTCCTATGCCGCCGACTGGTCGGAATATTTCGGCTACCTCTCGCCCGAGGGCAACCGGTATTTCCACCTCGATTCCTTCTGGGCCGACGAGAATGTCGATTTCATCGGCATCGACAACTACATGCCGCTTTCGGACTGGCGCGACGGGGTCGACCATGCCGACGCGGAGGCCGGCGCGATCTATGCGCTGGACTATCTGCGCGCCAATATCGAGGGCGGTGAGGGGTTCGACTGGTTCTATCAGGGACCCGAGGCGGAGGCTGCGCAGATCCGCACGCCGATCACCGATGGCGCCTATGGGGAGCCGTGGGTCTTTCGATACAAGGATTTGCGCAACTGGTGGTCGCTGCCACATCACGACCGGGTGGAGGGCGTCCGCGCGGCCGCGCCGAGCCCGTGGGTGCCGCGCTCCAAACCCTTCTGGTTCACCGAACTGGGCTGCGCGGCGGTGGACAAGGGCACGAACGAGCCGAATGTCTTTCTGGACCCGAAATCCTCGGAATCGCGGCTGCCCAGATTTTCCAGCGGGCGGCGCGACGATCTGATCCAGATGCAGTATCTGCGCGCCCATGTGGCCCATTGGGCCGAGCCGGAGAACAACCCCGAGTCAGATATCTACGGCGGGCAGATGGTGGATATGGCGCGCGCCCATGTCTGGGCCTGGGATGCGCGGCCCTTTCCGCAGTTTCCCGCCAATCGCGCGCTCTGGAGCGATGGCGAGAATTGGGCGCGGGGGCACTGGATCTCGGGCCGGGTGGCGGCGCAGCCGCTTTCGAACGTGGTGGCCGAGATATGCCGGCAGGCGGGGCTTGCCGCCTTTGATGTCTCGGGCCTGCACGGGCTGGTGCGCGGCTATGTCGCCGGGGCTGTCGAAAGCGCGCGGGCGACTTTGCAACCGCTGATGCTGGCCCATGGCTTCGAGGCGGTGGAGCGCGACGGCACGCTGATCTTCCGGATGCGCGACGGCCGCGCTGGCGCCGATCTCGGCCCCGATGATCTGGTCGAGCGCGAGGGCGGGGCGGTGACGCGCCAGCGCGCGCCCCGGGCGGAACTGGCCGGGCGTGTGCGGATCGTTCATGTGGAGGCCGAGGGCGATTTCGAAACCCGCGCGGCCGAGGCTGTCTTTGCCGATGATCCGGCGCCCACGGTCGCGCAGACCGAGCTGCCGATGCTGCTGACCCGCGCCGAGGCGCGCGGCCTTGCCGATCGCTGGCTGGCGGAGGCGCGGGTGGCGCGCGATGGTGCGCGCTTTGCCCTGCCGCCCTCGGCCCGGCTGCGGGCGGGCGATGTGGTGCGGCTCGATACCGGCGCGGGCGTGGTGCAGGACTGGCGCATTGACCGGATGGACCGGGCCGGCGCGCTGGAGGTCGAGGCGGTGCGGGTGGAGCCCGGGGTCTATCTGCCCGCCGATGCCGCCGAGGAGCCGGTGCGCCTTCAGCCCTTCGTGCCGCCGGTGCCGGTGCTGCCGCTGTTTCTGGACCTGCCCTTGATGACCGGCGAGGAGGTGCCGCACGCCCCCCATATCGCCGTGGCGGCGGAGCCTTGGCCCGGGTCGGTCGCCGTCTATTCAGGGATCGAGGATGCGGGCTATACGCTCAACCGCGTGCTGACGGCCCCTGCCGCGATCGGGGTGAGCGAAAGCGTATTGGAGCCCGCGGCGCCCGGGCGCTGGGACAGGGGGCCGGCGCTGCGGGTGCGGATCGCGGGCGGCCTCGCCTCGGCCTCGGCCTCGGCGGTGCTGGCGGGGGCCAATCTGGTGGCGATCGGCGATGGCGGGGGCGTGTGGGAGCTTTTCCAGTTCGCCCAAGCCGAGTTGATCGCGCCGGACCTGTGGGATCTGTCGCTGCGTCTGCGCGGGCAGTTCGGCACCGAGCCTTTCATCGCCGATCCGTGGCCCGCGGGGGCGTGGGTTGTGCCCCTAGGCCCGGCGCTGCGCCAGATCGATCTGCCCGAGGCCGCCCGCGGCCTCGCGCGTCATTATCGCATCGGCCCCGGGCTGCGCCCGCTGGACGATCCCTCCTATGTCCACCGTGTGAAGGCGTTTCAGGGCATCGGGTTGCGGCCCTACGCCCCGGCGCACCTGCGCGCGCGGCCCGGCGATGGCGCGACGCTTTTCGACTGGGTGCGCCGCACGCGGATCGGGGGCGACGACTGGCAGGCTTTCGAGGTGCCGCTGGGCGAGGAGCAGGAGCGCTATCTGCTCCGGGTCTTCGATGCCGGCGATGTGCTGCGGCGCGAGGAAGTCACCGGGGCGCCGGGCTGGAGCTATCCGGATACGCTGCGCGCAGCGGATGGAGTCGCCGCGCCATATCGGGTGACGGTGGCGCAGATTTCGGCGCGCTTCGGCGCGGGGCCATTCACGGAGATCGCGATCAATGACTGAGACGATGCAACTGAACCTGCCGCTGGTGCAGGCGGCGCAGGCCCAGAAACATGTGACGGTGAACGAGGCCTTCGCGCGGCTCGATGCGCTGGCGCAGATCACGCTGCAATCGCGCAGCCAGACCACCCCGCCGCTGACGGCCGACGAGGGCGCGGCATGGGCGGTGCCGGCAGCGGCGGTGAACGCCTGGGCCGGGCAGGCGGGGCGGATCGCGATCTTTGCCAATGGCGGCTGGGTTTTCGCCACGCCGCAGACGGGCTGGCGCGGCTGGATCGTGGACGAACATGCCTCGGTCATCTTCGACGGCGCCATCTGGCGCGGCGGGGCCGTGGCCGTCAGCCCGAGCGGGGCTGCAGCGGCGTTCCGGGTGCTGGAGTTCGAACACGAGATCGCGGCCGGCCCCGGCAATGACACCAGCGTTCTGGTGCCGGCGAATGTGTTGCTTTTCGCCGTTTCGGCCCGGGTCAGCGAAGAAGTGACCGGGACCCTGACCAGTTGGCAGTTGGGCGCGCCGGGCGCGCCTGACCGGTTCGGATCCGGGCTGGGGCTCGACCTGGGGTCTTTCGCGCGCGGCCTTCTGGGCGCGCCGATGGCCTATTACGCGCCCGAGGAACTGGTGCTGACGGCCGAGGGCGGAGATTTCGCCGGTGGCAGGGTGCGGCTG
>SKUV01000261.1 GCA_007129775.1 Paracoccaceae bacterium
CGGGCCCTGGAGCAGGACCCGGAGCAGGCCCGCCGCCGCCCGGCGGCGGCGGTGCGGGTGCGGCCAGCACATTGACGCGCACCTCCACCGGGTCGGATTGGGCCTCGCCGTCGGTGGCGGCATAAAGAAAGCTGTCCAGCCCGGTGAAGCCCTCTGCCGGGCGATAGGTCACGGTGCCGTCGGGGTTCACCTGAACCTCGCCCGCAGAGGGCATGGCCGTGAGCACCGGCATCAGGGCATCGCCGCCCGGGTCGACATCATTGGCCAGAACGTCGATCTGCACCGCCTCGCCCTCGCGGGTTTCGGCATCGACAGGGTTCGCGATGGGCCGTGTCATCCCGGCAGTGATGCGGAAATCAAGCAGCGCGTCGCCACCCGCGACCCCGTCGCCATTGCCATCGAGCGCGGCACCGCCGACGGCGGCACGCAGTGCGCCGGGCGGCGGTTCGGCGGCGCCTACGGCCCCCCCCGAAAGCCAGATGGTGTAATCGCCGGTCAGAAAGACGGCGTCGGCATCGAAGATCACGCGCCGCCCGTCGTCCGACAGGCGCGCCGTGCCGGCCACATCCGCGCCTTCCGCATCGCGCACCGCCACCGACTCGGGGGTGAGCGAGGCCGGGTCCAGCGGCCGCGTCATCGTCACCTCGACGCCCTGCGCGCTCACATCCAGCCCGGCGGTGCGCACCAGTTGCGACAGGTTGGTTTCCGGCTGCACGTTGACGGCGAAGGGCGCGGCCTCGAACGTGCCGTTCTCGTCGGTGACCTGCAGCACGATCTGGCGCTGGCCGATGGCGGTATAGACATGCTCGGCCCGCCGCGCCTCGGGGTCGAGCGCGACCGGCCCGCTGCCGTCGCCCCAGTCGATCGTGATGGCGCTGATCGTGTCCTGCCCGGGGTCGGTGATGGTGAAATTCAGCACATAAAGTTCGTTCACCCGGGTCGTGGGGCTGCCGGAAAGCCCGATGGTGGGCGGCACGTCACGAACGTCGAGCGTGAAGCTCGCCATGCTTTCGGCGCCGGCGGCATCGGCGGCGGCGATGGTCACCGCGTGGCTGGCGGGGCCATCGGGGGCGGTCCAGACGATTTCGCCCGTGTCGGCATCCACGCTCATCCCGTCGGGGCCGGACACCAGACGCCATGTGATCGGGGCGGGGCCGTCGGGGTCGGCGGCCGATGGCGTCAGGCGCAGGGTCTCGCCCTCGTCGATCTGCACGGGGTCGAGCGGGTCGATCACCGGCGGCAGGTTCACCTGATTGACCGTGATCGCCACCTCGACGCTGTTCGACACGTCGAAGCCGTCGCTGACGCGGTAGGTCAGGCTGTCGCCGCCCACATAGCCCGGACCCGGAGTATAGATCAACCCGCCGCCGGGCGCGGGGTCGAGCGTGCCGTTGTCGGGGCCCGATTGCACCTCGATGATCAGCGGATCGCCGTCGGGGTCGAAATCGTTCACCCGCGGATCGAAGGTGACGGGCGTGCCGCGGTCGGTTTCGATGGCGTAGGGGGCCGCGACCGGCGGGCGGTTATCGGTGTCGAGCGCCACCTCGCGCACCAGCGTGCTGGCATCGGCGCTGCCGAAGCCGATCAGATCGATGCCAAGCCGCAGCGCATCGCCTGCCGGCACGCCTCCCAGCGACAGCGTGAGTGTCAGCGGGCCGGACAGATCGGCGATGCGGTCGCCCGACGAAAGACCCTCGGCCTCTACCCCCGCGCCGAAGCGGATGGTGCCGTCGCGCTGGATCGAGACCAGCGCATCGGTGCCCGACAGATCGTCAAGGCTGCGCAGCGCGGCGCCGGTGGCGTAGTCGAACAGGCTGATCTCAAGCGCATCGGGTGCGCGGCCCGGATCCTGCCCAAGCACGATATCCGACAGGGTGAGGCGGATGCGGGTGGCCGCGTCGGGCACCAGAAAGCCCTGCGACAGGCCGGTGAAGCTGCCGTCACCCGTCTCGCGCAGACGCGCGCCATCGGCGGTCGCCTCTACCGTGCCGGTGGTGGCCCAGCCCGACAGCCCTGCGGCGAAATCGGCATTCTCGAAACCGGTGTTGACCGGCAGCGCGCCCATGGCCTGCGGCACCACATGGTGCAGGGTGCCCGGCCCGCGCGGCAAGGCGGCGAGGGCCGCGATGTCATCGGCGGTGATGATCCGGCGGATACCGGGGTGGATCGTTTCGGTCATCATCCGCTCGGCCCCGGCGGCGGCGGGCACGTCGCGCAGGCCCAGAAGGTGGCCCATCTCGTGGGTCAGCACCGTCAGCAGGTCGATCGTGCCGGCGGCGGGACCGTCGAGCGCGACCTTGTGGCCATCGATTGTCGCGCCGAGGAATTCCACCGAATCCGCGGGCGTTTCATCGATGAACCAGCCATGGCCGGCGGCCGTGGCATCAAGCGTGATGCGCCCGTCTCCGGCCAGCGCCAAGAGCGAGCCGTCAAGGTTTGCGACCTCCAGTTCCAGCGCTTCCAGCGTCTCGATCTCGCCCGCCGACAGCAGCCCCGTTCCGGCCCATGCGGCGAGCGCGGCACGCAACAGCGGGCGCGCGCTGTCGGGGCCGATGGGCAGCACCTCGCCCGAACCGGCGGCGGCCTGAAGCGGCTGCCCGGCGCCCGGCTGCGCGGCGGAAAGGGCGATGTTGTCCAGCAGGTAAAGCTGGCTGATCGACTGTGCCACCGCGGCTTCGGGCCGCAGCGACTGGAGCAGCACGCTGCGGATGCCATCGAACTCCGCCCCGGGCGGCGGCGCGAGGTCGAAATCATGCCCGTCGCCTTCCAGCCCGGTATTGGCGAGGATGATCGTCACCATCCGGCCCTTCAGATGGTCGGGCACCTCGACCGCATGAGTCGTCTGGCGGAACACCCCTTGCGGAAAGCTCACCCGTTCGTGATGCAGCACCCCGGAATCGCCGGGCGCGGTGACGGTGCGCACATCGGTTCCGGGCTCCACGAAATACACATCGACCCCGGCATCGGGCGTCATCACCAGCGGCGCGCGGGTGTCGAAGGTCAGGTAATTCGCGCCGGTGGCGGGAATCCAGAGCCGGTTGTGGGCGATACGGTCGAATTTCGCGATGTCGCGGATCACGTCATCCACGAAATCGGCCAGCATGCCTTCGGGCAGAAGGCCGCGTGCCACTGCCGACAGCACCTCCTGCCCGCCCATCAGCAGCGCGAAGTCGCTGGCCGTGATCGCGTCAAGCTGTTCGGCAAAGAGCGCATCGAAGGCGGCGGAGAAATAGCTCTTGAACTGCGCGACCGAGGCGCTGCCTTCATTCGCCGCCTTGATCAACCCGTTGACGCTGACATCGGCATTCGCGGCGAAACGTTCGCCCTCGGGCATGTTGGCGAGAATTGTCTGCTTCAGCCCGAGATTCACGATCAGATGATCGATCTGCTTCAGAACCGCCATCTGGTCCTTGGCCCGTTTCGCAAGGAAGCTCTCTTCGTCCAGAAGCTGCTCTTCGATCCACTCGCGCGAAGCGCCGCTCTTGCTTGGCATCAGCTTCAGCAATGACTCGATCTGGGCGTTCTTGATGACCTTGTCGACCATCGCGCCGGCATAGGCGTCGAAAGCCTGCTTGAGGATCGGCCGGGCGATGGCGAGCGGGTTGGTCTCGAGCACGAAGAGCCCGGCCAGATCGGTGGCAAGGTCGATGCCGAATTCGCGGATACCGAATTCGAAGCCATAACCGCCATGGTAGGAGTAGCCCGGCAGTTCATACGAGAACGGGAAGCGGCCGAAACCCGATGCCTTGCCCGACAGGATCGAGCGTGCCTCGCGTTCGTCGGCGAGCGTCTTGTCCAGTTCGACCTGCACGGCGCCGATTTCCTCGACCTTGTCGCGTGCGAGGGATTCGCGCACCGCCTGCGGGATGTCGCGGTTTTCGAGGATGTCGCGCCGTTCCTGCATCAGGTTGGCCTTGCGGCCCTCCAGAAACTGCGCCTTGTCCGACAGGATGCCGAGGAAATCGTCGATCTTGACCTGACTGAGCAGCATCGCGGCCAGCGATTGCTTGGTGCCCAGTTCGAAATCGCCGTTGAAGATGCTCGGCGGCGCGGTCACGTCGCCACCCGCGGGCGGGGTGCCCTCGCCCGAGGGCGGGCGATAGCTGTCGCCGCCGCCGGCCCATGAATAGAACCAGCCGGTGCCCGTGCCCTCGCGCAACAGGCCCGGCAGCGCCGCGCCGGGGTTGGTCGCGACACTGCTGACCACATCGGCATTGGCCGGACCGGAGCGCAGGTCGAGCGGCGCCACCGCATACCAGCCGCGGGCGTCGTGGCGTTCCAGTTGCTCGAACGTGTAGCCCAGAACCTCCACCGTCTGGCCGATCTTGGCCTGAGAGCGCCAGATGTCGGTGCCGAGGAAGGCCGTGATCCCGGTGTGGGCGGTGCCGGCATACCACGCCAGCGCCCGCGCCGAGGGCCCGCCGAGCCCGGTGGTGAAGGGCAGGGTCAGCCCCCCGATCTCGCGGAAATCGTCCTGTCCGAAGCCGGAGGCAAGTTCGGTCAGGTTGAGGTTCAGGTCGAAATCGTCCAGCGGCCGGCCGTTCATTGAAAAGGTGAAGCCGAGGCCAAGGAAGTCGTTTCCGGTGGCCGCGGCGGTCTGGAAGTAGTTGTCGGCAAAGCCGATGTTCGACCAGCGCACGATCTCGGGGTCGTCGAACTCGCCGAATTCGATGGTCGAGATCTTGATGCCGAAACGATCGGCGGTCTTGATCACCGTGTCCAGCGCCTTGGACAGCGCGCGCTGCTTGATCACCATCGAAGCGGCCGCGGCCGCGCCTGCCACATTGCCCGAGGCGCCGAAGGCGAGCGTCGCCACCGTATTCACCGCCGACAGCGCATCGTTGATCGTCTTGGTGAACGTGACGAGGCTTTGCAGCGGAATGTTCAGGCTGTCCTGCCCCTTGTCATGGGGGTCGATGGTGGTCTTGTGGATGCCGGTGATGTCGGGGCGGTGGAAACCCAGCCGCTTGATGATCTCGCTGTTGACCACGGCGCCGCGGTCCTGCCCGACGAAATGCAGCGGCGATTGCAGCAGCGCGCCGCCGGTATCGGCGTCAAGCTGCATCAGCGCGGCGAAGGTGGCATCGGCCGCGGCCTCGGAAAAGCCGCTGTCGGTGATGTTGCTTTCCCGCGCCCAGTCGGTCAGCAGCGTCACCGCCTCGCCCGAGCGCAGGGCTGCGGCGCCGGTTTCACCCGTCCGCAGGTTGACCCATTCGCCGCTGCGCTTGTCGTAATGCAGCACCACGCCGCCGCCGGCCGCGCGGTTGATCAATTCGCCAAGCGCGGCGAATTCGGCCGGCGTGTCAAAGCGGCCGTCGCCGAAATCCAGCCGGAAATCGTCGGGCCAGAACTGCGCGCCATGGGTCAGCAGCGTGACCGGGCCGAATTCGGTTTCGGTGGGCCGGGCGGCGGTTTCGAAGGTTTCGGTGCCACGCGCACCGGTGGAGGGCACTTCCACCCCCCAGTAGAAATTCTGCCCGGCCGTCAGCGCCTCCAGATAATTCGGGTCGAAGGTCACCTCCACGCGCGAGATATCCTCCAGCCGGCCGGTCGGGATCAGGCTGCCATCGGCGGTCACGGCATAGCTGTGGCCGCGCAACAGCCCTCCGCCCGGCGTCGTGAATATCCGGCCCCGGTTCAGATCGTCGGCGAAGGGATCGCGGGCTTCCGGATTGTCGAATTCGCTTTTGCGTGACGGGTCATCGGGAAAGAGGCCCATCCCGCGCGGCAGGGACGAGACATAGAGTTTCGAGGCCGCCGGCATCCGCACACCCGTGCTCTCGCTGATCCTGTCGGGTGCATCGAAGCTCCAGGACAGGGTGAGTTCCCCCTGCCCCTCGCCATGGGTCACCACCGGATCAAGCACCGGATCGAGGGTAAGCGAGCCATGGGGCTGCACATCGATGAAGCGGCTCATCGTCGTGATGTCGAGCGCGGGCAGGTTCACCGGCGTTCCGGTGTCACGGCGCTGGTCGTCCAGCGGCATGGTGCGGTTCATGTCGCCGCCGCCCTCGGCCCGGCGGATCAGTTCGTTCACATCGAAGACCAGCACATTGCCGGTCCCGCCATAGACGACGTAAAGCTTGTCGGCATCGCCGCTGAGCGCGGCGCGTTCCAGCGTCGCGCCGGGGATCGGCGTGGTCGCGCCCAGATATTGCGCCCCGCCCCCCGGCACCTCGGCCGAAGAGAAAAGCGACAGCGGATCGCGGATCACCCCGATCTTGGCGCCCACCTGCACCGAATTCTCGACCGCCGATTGCTGGTTGGTGTCGCGCAGGAACCGCTTGCCCCGGTCGACGATGAAGCCATAGGTCATGTCGGGCAGGAACACGATATCGGTGGCCTTCTGGATCTCGAGATCGAAAGCTGTCCCGCTGGTGCGATTGAAGAGCGCGTAGTTGGAATAGACCTCGGCGGGGTTCAGCGCGAGGCCGGGCGGCAGCGATCCGGGTTGAGCGCGCCGGTCCTGTCGGTCGGCCAGAACCTGCGGCTGCGAGGCCATCACGTTCTCGACGCTGACGAGGAAGCTGTCGGCACGGTTGTCGCGGATGATGATCTGCTTGAGGCCGTTGACATGATCATGCTCTGCCAGAACCACCATCCGGTCGGCCCGGGGGGTGCCGATGATCCGGCGCGGGTCGCCGCCGAGCACGATGGCACCCCCCGACGCCTCGAACGACTGGAAGGTGCGCGAACCGGTCTGCTGCGGTGTGGCGTTGATCGCGATACGTTCGCCGTAGGGCACGGTGACATCTTCGGGATCGCGTGTCAGATCCGCCTGATCGACGTTGATGACGTGGATCGCCGACCTGTCCGCAGGATTGCCGTTCGCGCTGGAATCGGCATCCGGCACCACCACGAACAGCCGCGTGCCATCGGCACTGACCGCGAGGCTGTCGATCTGCCCGCCAAGCCCGTTGTCCAGAAGGAATTGCGTCAGCCATGTATCGGCAACGGGCAGTTGTGCGGGCAAGGCGCGCGGTTCGAGGAAATGCGACGAGCCGGGCTTGAGGTCCATCTGCCAGATGCGGTCGCGCGCGGCGATGAACAGCCGGTCGCCCTCGGGCGAGAGCGTCATGGCCGAGACCCCGCCGCCGGGGATCTGCACGCGACCCGAAAGCGGCTGCAACCCGCCCGCCGATGACCAGCGCATCATCGAGGCGTCGAGCACGAAGATACCGTCGCCGGTGCGCGCAAAGACCAGCGCCAGATCGCGCGAGGCGATCAGGTCGCGCACGATGCCGCCCTGGCCTTCGTGGAACGGGATGAACATGACGGTATTGTCTTCGCCGGCCTGCCCGGGGATGCGGGTGTCCACCACGGTCAGCCCGAACTTTCCGTCACGCCTGTCGGCGACGAAACCGAAGCCCCCTTCGTTGCGCACCTGCACCGGGTTGGAGCCGATAAAGGGCGTGCCCTCGGGCCATGGCTCGGACTGGGTGACGCCGGAATTCAGGGCCGGGCGTTCGACGATGAAGGTGGCATAGGGCAGGATCAGCGAGCGCGGAACATCGAAGGTGATCGAATTGGTGAACAGAAACCCGCTGTCTCCGCCCGCCGTGATCGACACATCGGCGAATTCGTCGCCATAGATGAACCGCTCCTGCTCTCCATAGACCACGCGGATACGGGCGCTGCGCAGGTCGTCCTCGCCAAAGCTGCCTTGGGTTTCCAGCGCGTCCTCATTGGCGAAAAGCGAGCCGGTCAGGGTCAGCCGTGTGGGCAGGTTGGGGCGGTCGAAATCCACCGCGATGTCGCGGATGACCGGGCTGGCCTGCGCTTGCGCGGTCTGCGCCGGCACGAGGCCGCTGTCCACATAATCGGGGAATTCGCCCTCGGCGGGGCGGATGCGGAAGCTGTCCGTTTCAAGCTCGCCGTCAAGCTCCACCTCCATGCTGACGCGCGGCCCGTCCTCGGTGAAGCCTGCGACCTCGTAATAGGCTTCGAGATTGGCGCGTTCCATTGTCCGGGGGGCGAGCAGGAAGGCATGCGACGTGCCCGCCACCAGCGTTGCCGCCATGAAGCCTACGGGACCAAGGGCAGTCAGGAAGGTAGCGCCGATGATCGCCGTGGTGGCCAGCGCCACATCCGGGGCCTGCACCCGCACCGCCTGCACCGGCACCGAGATCCGCGCCGCCATCACCGTGCCGCGTTCGGAAAAGCCGGGGAAGGGTGGCGACGTGGTGCGCGCGATACCGTCGGCATCGACGCGGCCGGTGTCGATCACTGCCCATGCCTTGCGCATCTCGCCATCGGGGCCGAGCGGCAGTTCGATCTGATGGAAAAAGGCAACCTCGTCGCCCTCGGCCAGATCGCCGCCGGTGTCGATGCCCAGTTGCATCGTGCCGGCCACGGGCGGGCCGTCATGTTCGAAGCTGAAGACCGAGAAGACATCGAAACCTTCTGGCAGCGCCTCGGCCGCGTCAATCGCCTCGGCCACATCCTCGTCGGTGATGGTAAAGGTCTGCGGTGCGGGCACCTGCCCGGGCCCCAGCGCCAGTTCGACGCCGGA
>SKUV01000098.1 GCA_007129775.1 Paracoccaceae bacterium
ACAGGCCTTCTTCCATGTTGGCGAATTCGGCCAGCATGACCTCTTGCTGCTCCTCGGTCAGCGTCTCCCACCATGCCGCGTTGACCACGTGCATCTGGATGGAGTTCGACACCGCAAGCGGCAGCACATGGGTCGTCACTTCGGGCCATTTGCCGGTGTTGGACGAGGTGGCCGAGGTGATCCCGCAGGAGGCGACGCCCCGCTGCAGCGCCGGATAGACCTCGGGGAAGGCGAGCGTCACGGGCGTCGCGCCCAGCGCCTCGATCAGCGACGACATCGACGCGGTGAAGGACCGCACGCGCATGCCGCTCAGATCCGACAGCGACTCGATCGGCTCGTTGCAGAACAGGATCTGACCGCCGAAGGGCCAGATCGCCACCGGGGCGACGCCGAACCGCTCGCCCAGCCGCTCGCCGAAGACCTCGCGATAGGCTTCGGTGGCGTCCCACATCGCGTCGAGGTCGGTGGACACACCGATCAGATCGATACCTTCGAGGAAGGGGTCGTCGCTGGCCACGAGGCCCACCTGGATCGAGGCCACATCGAAGGCGCCGGTCCGGATCAGCCGCAGCCCGTCGGCGAGGCTGATGCCGAGCGCCTGAAATTCGCTGCGCTCGATGTTGAAGCCGGAGGCGTTGAGCGCCTCCATCGACGCGGTTTCGACAGGATACTGCGACGAGTTGGATTGCGACTGGCTGAGCCACCGGACAGGAACATCGGCAAAAGCCGAGCCTGCCAACATCGCGGTCAGACCCGCGGCGGCGCATGTGATACGGAGCATGAGATAGCCTCCCTTTATGATTGGCCCCCGGATTGACGCATCCGACGGCCGTCGAGTCAAACTTTTTGTTCGCCGATGTGTGTCTGACTGTGTGAATGCGTGTGACTGCCTGAAATTCGGGCAAATCAGGTGGTATAAACCCCGCCGGTCACGTTGATCCCCTGTCCGGTCATGAATCGCGCCCCGTCCGACAACAGGAAAACCACGAGTCCGGCCACATCTTCGGGCTCTTCCAGCCGGCCCAGCGGGGTCTGCGAGATGTAATCGGCCACCACCTGATCGGGCGAGATGCCGCGCAGTTCGGCCTCCCAGCCGATTTCACGCTCCTGCATGCCGGTGGCGACGAAGCCGGGGCAGACGGCGTTGACGCGAATGCCATGGGGCGCCATTTCGCGGGCCAGCGCCTGCGTCCAGCCCAGAACGGCGAACTTGCTGGCCGAGTAATGGGCAAGAAACGCCGCGCCCACTTTCGCGGCCAGCGAGGCGGTGTTCACGATCGCCCCCTGAACACCGCGGTCGAGAAAGCTGCGCACCACGATCTGATTCGTCAGAAATACGCCGCGCGCGTTGACATCCATGTTGAAATCCCAGTCCTCGTCGGTGATTTCGGTGGCGCGCCGCATCGAGGATACGCCGGCATTGGCCACCGCCAGATCGAGCCCGCCGGCCCGGTCCAGCACCGAATCGACCATCGCCGTCACGCTCGCGCGGTCGCGTACATCCACCGGAAGGGCAAAGGCGCCGTCGCCGATCTGGGCCGCGGCGCGCGCGGCGGCGTCGTGGTCCAGATCGGCCAGCGCCACGCGGACGTCATGCGCCGCAAGGGCCCGCGAGATGGCAAGCCCGATCCCTGTCGCGGCGCCGGTCACCAGCGCGGTCTTGCCGGAAAGATCTGTGGCGAGTCGTTCGGTCATCTTGGTTCTCCGTAGTGGCGAGTCAGACGGCGATGCGCCGTATTTTCAGGCAAATGATCAACGGCTATCGCCAAGTGATGCCATATGTGCGTATAGAATGCCATCACAGGTTGCATTGACGTTCGTTTCTGTTCATTTACGATTGGCCGCGGGGAGGATGGCAGATGCAACACGAGGCTGCGCAATCCGCGCAACGCGACAAGCGCCGGGCAGGGGGGCGGCGCGCCGGGCAGGGCATGCCGGCGCAACTGGCCTCGACCCGGCGCCGGGCGATCGGCACCATGGTCAGCGAACGCGGCGCGCTCACGGTCAGCGAACTGGCCGCCTGTTTCGGCGTCTCGGCGATGACGATTCGGCGCGATCTGGAGCATCTGCAGCGCAGCGGGACGGTCGAGCGTGCCCATGGCGGCGCCGTGCGCCCCTCCAACCTGCCGATGCCCACGGTCGAGCCCAGCTTTCTGGCGCGCCGGGCCGAAAATGCCTCCGCCAAGGCCCGGATCGCCGAGGCCGCGGCCGCGCTGATCGAAGAGGGCGAGGTCGTGGCGCTCGATGTGGGCTCGACGGTGGTGGCGCTGGCCGAACAATTGCTGCCGCGCGTCGATCTCGGGGTGGTCACCCACAACCTGCACGCGGTCGCAACCCTCGCCTGGGCCGAGACGGGGCCGAGCCTTTATGTTCTGGGCGGCCATTGCCGCCGCGCCGAAGGCTCGCTCTGCGGCCCGGGCGCGGGGGCGGAACTGGCGCAGCTCTGGCTTGATACCGCGATCATCGGCGTGGCTGGCATCAGCCCCGAGGGCCTCTTCGACTATGCCCCTGAAGAGACTGAAATCAAACGCCTTTACCGAAGCCGCGCCCGCCGCGTGGTGGTGCTTTGCGACGCCTCCAAACTGGGCCGCCGCTCGCTCGTGCGGGTGGGCGGACTGGAAGATATCGACATATTGGTGAGCGATGAGGCCCCGACCGGGGCCGTGGCGGCGGCTCTGGCCGAGGCCGGCGTGCAGGTCATCGTGGCGAAGCCGGCGAAACAGACACTCGAAACCCCTCAATCATAGGTGACGCCTTGAAAGACCTCTTTCCCGGAAAATCCCGTGCCATCATCGCGATGGTGCATCTGGACGCACTGCCCGGCACGCCGCTTTACGACGCTGACGGCGGCATGGCGCGGATCATCGAGGGGGCTGCTGCCGATCTGGCCGCGCTTCAGGACAACGGGGTCGATGCCGTGATGTTCGGCAACGAGAACGACCGCCCCTATGCGCTGAGCGCCCCGCAGGAGGGCGTTGCCGCCATGAGTGCCGTGGTCTCGGCGCTTGCGCCCGAAATCCGCGTGCCCTTCGGCGTGAATTACCTGTGGGATCCGAAAGCGAGCGTCGCCATCGCCGCGGCCACGGGTGCGGCCTTCGTGCGCGAGGTCTTCACCGGGGTCTATGCCTCGGACATGGGGATGTGGGTGCCCGATGCCGAGGGCGCGGCCAAGCTGCGCCGCAACCTCGGGCGGCCGGACCTGAAACTGCTCTTCAACGTCAATGCCGAATTCGCGGCGGCGCTCGACACGCGCCCGATCGGCCTGCGCGCGCGCTCGGCGGTGTTTTCCTCGCTGGCCGATGCGGTGCTGGTCTCGGGGCCCGTCACCGGCGAGGCGAGCGACCTGTCGCAACTGGCCGAGGCCGCCCGCGCCGTTCCCGACACGCCGGTTCTGGCCAATACCGGCGTCAATATCGACACGGTCGAGGGTATTCTCGAACATGCCTTCGGCTGCGTCGTCGGCACCCATTTCAAGGTTGACGGCATCACATGGAACAAGGTGGAGGGCGCGCGCGTGCGCCGCTTCATGGACCGGGTGGAGGACATCCGCGCAGGGCTTGCCGCCTGACACCGAGGGGCAGGGCACGCCGCGCCGGACCAAAGCAGGGATGAGGAGCGCATGGATCACGTCATCGGGCTGGATATCGGCACCACCTCCACCATCGGGATCCTGATCGAGCCGGGCACACGGCGCGTCATCGCGCAGGAAAGCCGGCCGGTGACTCTGAACTCCCCCCACCCCGGCTGGGCCGAGGAAGACCCGCAGGAATGGTGGGACAACGTCTGTGCCATCACCCGGCGGCTTGCGGCCGAGGTGCCGGCGGGCACGATTCGCGCCCTCGGTGTCACCGGGATGGTGCCGGCGGTGCTGCTGCTGGATGCGGAGGGGCGCCTGCTGCGCCCCTCGATCCAGCAAAGCGACGGGCGCTGCGAGGCCGAGGTTGCCGCACTTCTGCGCGAAACCGATGCCGAGGCCTTTCTGGCGCGCACCGGCAACGGGATCAACCAGCAACTGGTGATCGCCAAGCTGCGCTGGATCGCGACCCACGAGCCCGAGGTCTTTGCGCGTATCGCCACCGTCTATGGGTCCTACGATCATATCGCATCGCTGCTGACCGGCGCCCGCCGGGTGGAGCGGAACTGGGCGCTTGAGGGCGGCTTTCTCGATCTCGCCACGGGCAGGATCGCGCAGGATCTTTGCGCGCTGGCGGGGATCGATCCGGGCGTCATCCCGCCATTGAGCGAATCGACCGAGGTGATCGGCCATGTGACCGACGCGGCGGCAGAGGCCACGGGCCTGCCCGCCGGCCTGCCGGTGAGCGGCGGCGTGGCCGATCACGTGGCCTCGGCCTATGCGGCCGGGGTTGTGGCGCCGGGCCATGTGCTGCTGAAATTCGGCGGCGCCGGCGACGTTCTGGCCGCCACCGATGCCGCGCGCCCCGATGCGCGGCTGTTCATGGATTACCACCCGGTGCCGGGGCTGTTCATGCCCAATGGCTGCATGGCCAGCACCGGCTCCATGCTGAACTGGGCGGCGCGGATGCTCGCCCCGGGGCAGGACCGCCCCCACGCCCGGCTGGACGCGCTGGCAGCAAAGGTGGCGCCGGGCGTGGGCGGGCTGATCATGCTGCCCTACATGCTGGGCGAGAAAAGCCCGATCCACGACCCCAATGCCCGCGGCGTGCTGGCGGGGATGACGCTGGGCCACGGGCCGGGCCACATCTGGCGCGCGGCGCTGGAGGGCACGGCCTTTGCCTTTCGCCACCATGTGGAGGTGCTGCGCGATCTGGGCTTTCGGCCGCGGCAATTGCTGGCCTCGGACGGGGGCAGCGCCAGCGCGGTCTGGATGCAGATCGTGGCCGATGTCCACCAGATGCCGGTGCAGGTGCTCAAGGGGCATCCCGGCTCCTGCCTCGGGGCGGCCTGGCTCGCGGCGATGGGGGTGGGGCTGGCCGACAGCCACGACGGTGTGCGCGATTTCGTCGGCACGGGGGCCCTGCACACCCCTGATCCGGAACTCGCCGCGCACTATGATACCGGCTACGGCCGGTTCCGCGACCTTTACGAGCGGCTGAAGCCGTGGTTTCCCGCCTGACCATGCGATCCGGTGATCCGGCGCGCAGCCGGGGCCTTTTCAGACCGCCAGTTCGGGATGCGCGGTCACATGCGCGTGGATCGCGCCCGGCGTGGTCAGCCAGATCTCGTCGCGCCGCCGCAGGATATGGGCCAGCGCGTCGATCACCGCGCGCAGCCGGAACGGCTGGCCCGAGATGAAGCTGTGCAGAACCACGCTCATCACCACGGGCTGATCGGCGCTGGCCAGCATCTCGTCGAACTGATCGACGATCATCTGCGCGAACTCCCGCCCCGAGGCGAGCCGCCCGATCACGGTGGAACTGTCGTTGATTTCCAGCGCGTAGGGGATGTGCAAAAGCCGCCCGCCCCGCGTCTTCATCCAGACCGGCCGGTCATCCAGCGCGAAATCCAGCACATAGCCATAGCCCGCCTCGTGCAGCAGATCGAGCGTCAGCGGGCTGTGCGCCAGCCACGGCGACGACCAGCCCAGCGGCGGCCGCCCCTCCCGCGCGGCGATGGCGTCGCGCACCGAGGCCAGATAGGCGGCCTCGCGGTCCTCGGGCATGTCGTGCAGGCTGTCGGAATTCGTCAGCCCGTGGGCGATCATCTCGCAGCCCGCCTCCGACAGCGCCCGTGCCAGATCGGGCGCGTGATCGTAAACCTCGGTGTTGAGCAGGACCGAAAGCGGCACATCGAGGGCGCGAAACCGCTCCAGAATGCGAAAGGCGCCGACCCGGTTGCCGTAATCGCGCCACGAGGTGTTGGCAAGGTCGGGCTGGCTGGCGCCGGCCAACAGGTTCTCCGTCATCCCCTCGCCAAAGACGTATTCCTCCACCCCCAGCGAAAAATACACCGCCAGCCGCGCGCCGTTGGGCCATGTGCCTTCGGTGCGCCGTGTGATCGGCACGAAATCATAGCGCCCGTGTGATTTCAGCATGGCCCGTCCCCCGTTCCGATCCAGCGATTCATGCCCACATCCCGTGCGGCCGCGCGCAGATACATCTCGCGATAGGCCGGCAGCAGCGGCGCCACCTCGGCGGCGGCCTGCTCCAGCGCCTCGCGTCGTCCGGCGGCGATGGCGCGGGCCTCGGCGCGCAGGGCGGGCTCGTCCAGCGTGGTGATCCGGTCTTCGGCAAAGACGACCTGCCCCGCCACCATCGTCAGGCGCACCGAACTGCCGGTTTCGCAATAGACCAGTTGCCGCGCCAGATCGTTGAGCGGAGTAAAGGCCAGCGTATCCAGATCCAGCAGCGCCAGATCCGCCGCCTGCCCGGGGGCGATCGCCCCGATATCGGCGTTGCGCATCGCCGCGTGGCCGCCGGCAATCAGGCAATCCAGAACCTCGCCCGCGCTGGGCCATGTGGCGTAATCCGCCGCGCCTATGTTGTGGATCAGCCCGGTCATCTTGGCCACCGCCCACATGTTCACGGCATCATCGGCAATCGCCTCGTCGCTGCCCAGCGCCACGGGGATGGCACGGTCGCGGATGGCGCGGAACCGCATCACCCCGCTGCCCAGACGCAGGTTGCTGATCGGGTTGTGGGCGATGACCGCGCCGCGCCGGGCGATCAGGTCCAGATCGCCGTCATCGACCCAGATCGCGTGGATCACATTGGCATGGGGTGAAAGCAGCCCGAGCTCGTCGGCCAGATGCACGAGCGAACGGCCGCCGAGCCGTTCCTCGCCGAACGCCCGCTGGGTGCGGGTTTCGAGGATATGGATATAGAGCGGCAGGTCATGCCGCTCTGCCAGCGCCTGCAGCGCCGCGGCATAATCGGGCGTGACGCGCTGCGGCGCCGAACACGACGCGGCCGCCCGCAGCCGCCCGCCCGCCGCCCCGTGCCAGCGCGAGATCAGATGATCATAGCATTCCAGCAGCCCGGCCCTGCCGAAGGCCGGCGGCGCGGCCAGCGCGGCGCGCCACTCGGGCGGCACCAGATCGGCCAGATAGGGCAGTTTCGCCGCCTCGGGCAGGTCGGACTGATCGAGCGCGAGGCGCGCGCGGATGCCGCAATCCTCATAGGCCTGCGCCACCGCGTCGATGATTTCGGGCGTCGGATGGGGCACGAAAAAGGCGTCGTCCTGCACCGCCGTCACCCCGCTGCGCAGCATCTCCATGCAGGCCAGCAGCGTGCGCACATAAGCCTCGCGCGGGGTCGGGCGCAGGACTTCCAGCGCCGGGCTTTCGTAGAGCATGAAAAGCTCCAGCGGCAGGCTCGGCAACTGCCCCTTCATGTGGTTCACGGGCGAATGGAAATGCGCATTCACCAGCCCGGGCAGGACCAGCATGCCTGCGGCGTCGATCACCTCGGCGCCCTCGCGCGCGACCTCCGGGCCGACGGCGGTGATGCGCCCGCCCTCGATCAGGATGTTTTCTAGCCTGTGGCGCGGGTCGGTGCCCGGGCCGCGCCAGATCAGGCCGTTGGTGATCAGCTTCACGAGTTCGCCGGGGGAATGAGCGCGGTCAGTTCCGGCGACAGCCCCTCCACCGCGCCGGGCGGGCGGGGGCGCGGGGCCGCGAGCCGGCCGGAGCGCACCAGCGCCGCCAGCATATGCGCCCCGGCAAGGCCGCCATCGACGATCGGGATCGGGCTTGACGGCCCCAGCCGGCGCGAGAGGCCGGCATAGACAGCGCCCAGCAGGACCGCAACATCCGCGCCATTGGCGGCCAGTCGTTCGACGGCTCCGGTGACGATGGCCTCCACGCTGGATTTGTCGCCCGGGGCATAGGCCGCCGGGGTTTCGATCACCTGCCAGTCGGCGCGATCCCGGTCCATGTCGTAGCGGGCCAGCACATCGCGATAGAGCGGGGTCGATATCTCGCCCACGCTGACATAGCCGATGCGCCGCCCGATCAGCCGGGCCATGGCGATGGCGGCGCCGCTGATGCCCAGAACCGGGCAGCCCAGCAGATCGCGGATCGCCTCGGTGCCGGTGTCGAACGAGGCGGCGAGCAGGACGGCATCCACATCCGCCCCGTGGCGCGCGGCCAGATCGAGCGCGGCATGGCTGGCCACGGCCTGATCGCGATGGATGCGGATGACATCGGGGCCGAAACTGGCGGTGGCCTCGATCACCTCCGCCTCGGGCCCGAGAACGGCGCGGACCTCGGCGGCGACCGTGGCGGTCACGAAGGCGGTGCGGTTGGGGTTGAGGCAAAGAAGCCGCATGATGCTTGTCCTCCTGTCACCGGGTTGGCGTAGCGGAGAGGGTGTCGCCCTGTCAACGCCGCGCCGGCATGGCGGCACCGGCTGCGGGCGCCTCGGAGCCCCTCGCGGGGCCGCCTCGTTGCCCGCGTCGGCCGC
>SKUV01000277.1 GCA_007129775.1 Paracoccaceae bacterium
CAACTGTTCAGGTTCCACGCGACGCGGAAGGGGCCCTTGCTCCTACACGGGCTCACGACCCTGGGGGGACGGGCTTCCTTCCGCACCAGCAGACTACACCATCAGAAACAGACAGGGGGGCTGGCCGTCTTCACGCTTGAGCTGCAGCCGGAGCGGAAACGCCGCACGGCCAGGGCCAGCCTTTGTCGGGCCCTCCTCCCACTGGAAGGCCCGCTGATCCTTCCCGGTCCCCTGCCCCCCCCGCCACTCTGCCCCGAGGCTAGCGTCAATGCGCGGCGCCGGCATCCCTCATCGCGTCTCGTTCATCACGATCAGCGCGTTGGCGATGGTGCAGCCCTCGCCCGCCGGATGAGCGAAGACCGGGTTCAGATCGACCTCGGCAATGGCGGGGGTCGCGATCAGCAGCGCGCCGAGGCGCGCGACGATGTCCGCCACCGCATCCGGATCGACCGCGCCGCGCCCGCGGAAGGGGCCCAGCAACGCCGCGCCGCGCAGGCGCAGCAATTCGGTGCGGATGTCGGCGGGCTCCAGATCGGGGGGGCATCAGGCGGATATCGCCCAGCGCCTCGACCAGCGCCTCGACCAGCGCCTCGACCAGCGCCTCGACCAGAACGCCGCCCAGCCCGGCAAGAACCAGCGGCCCCCAGCGCGGATCGCGCCGCGCCCCGACCACCAGTTCCACCCCCGGCGGCGCCATGCGTTCCACCAGCACGCCGTCGATCTCCAGCCCGCCGCCGATACAGGCCCCGGTGATCGCCACCACCGGCACCTCGCCGCGCGCGATCAGTTACGCCACGGGATGCCACGTGCCCCGCCTTTGCGGCGCGGCGCCGGGCTGCATCGCGGCCGCCAGCCCCGCCAGATCGGCACCGGTGCAGAAATGCGGCCCGTGCCCGTGCAGCACCACCACCCGCGCGCCCGTCTGCGCGGCGACAAGCGCATCGTGCAGCCCGTCGCGCATCGGGTCCGATATGGCGTTGCGTTTCGCGGCGCGGTTCAATCCGATCAGCGCGACGGGGCTGCGCATCTCGAACGTCACGAGGTCATCCGTCATCGCTGTCTTTCAGCCTTTCGATCATGCTCTGGCACCAGAGCAGTTCCGTCTGCGCCAGCATCATCCGGCGCGTCTGCAGCACATAGCGGCAAAAGCGCCAGTCCGCCGGGTCCTTGATCTCGGCCGGGTGTTGCGCCATCAATCGGGCCATATCGCCGCGCACCTGCCGGGTCTGGGCGCGCAAACGCGCCTCGCGCGCGTCAAGCAGCCCCAGCAACGTGGCCCTGCCCGCCAGCCATCCGGAATAGAGCATCGTCAGGAAATCATCGCGCTGATAGGGGGGCTCGGGCTCCGTGCCGATCCATGCGACCTGTGTGTCGCGGCCCTCCGGGGTGACCGAAAAACTTCTTGTTCGGGCGGCCCGATTGCTCCACATCCCGGGCGGTCAGCAGGCCCGCGGCCTCCTGCCGGGCCAGCGTGGGATAGCCCTGCGAGGTCTTGGCGGGGCGGAAATTTTCCAGTTGCTTGACGATGTCATAGCCCGATTGGGGCGCGCAGCCCAGCACGCCGAGAATCTGGAAGGACAGGTTGTTGAGGCTCCGCGCCGGGTCTTACGGGGGGCATGCTCGGGCTCCGCAGATTGAATGGATCGGGCAGCGTGGCGGCAAGCGGCGGGCAAGGCAAGGGGGCGGCGGCGATCACCCCTGAAGCCGCGTGCCGCCGCTGGCCTCGATCACCTCGCCGGTGATGAAGCCCGCCGCTGCGGAGGCCAGAAACACCGCAGGCCCGGCGATATCCTCGGGCCGCCACATCGGCGAGCGGGCTCTTGCGGGGCGAGCCGCCGACGCAATTCACCACCACCGACAGCCCGCCAAGCCCGGCGTCGATCTGTGCGGCCATCCGCGCCACCACCTCCGGATCGGTCACGTCGCCGTCCACGGCCATCGCCGCGACGCCCCGCCCGCGCAACTCATCGCACAGGGCTGTAGCCTCGGCTGTCTGGCCGAGGCCGTGGACGACCACATCGGCCCCGGCGCGGGCAAAGGCACGGGCCGTGGCCGCCCCGATGCCCTACGCGCTGCCGGTGATCCAGACGCGGTGGCCCGACAGATCGAAAGGGTCGCCCATCCGCCCCGCCTCTCGCCGCCCGGTGGCCGCTCAGGCCGCTGCGCGCTCGGCGCCCAACCGGTCGCCCTTGATCCGCTCCAGCGCCTTGGGTTCCGACGCCCGGGCGAAAGCATTGAGCGCCAGATCGGTGGGCGTGATGTGGTCCTGCTCGGCCGCGATCATCATCAGCGGGCGGGGCGAGATATGGGCCACATGGGCGCCGGGTTCATAGGCCCGCGCGTATTCGAGCGAGCGCAGCGTCACGCGGTTCTCGAATCCCGTGCCGGCGCCTGCGCGCAGATACCACGCCACCGCTTCCGGGGCGGAATAGACCGGCAAATCCGCCGGGTCGGCCGAGACGAGCATCCGCATCCGCGCCGGTCGCCCCGCCATGCGTGCCGCTCGGTCGGCCGCGTTCTGCGCCACGACCTCGGCCAGCGACTCGGGCATGAATCGCCGCTTTGCCACGGCATTTTCGCTGATCGTGGGCACTTGCGAGACGACGCAGCCGACGCGCGGGTCGGTCGCGCCGAGCACCAGCACATGGCGCCCGCATAGCTCGTGCCCCAGATGCCGATGCGCGTGGCGTCTATGCCGGGCAGGTGCGCGGCATGGGTGATGGCGTCGCGCCAATCCTCGATCTGGGCCGCCGGCTCGATCTCTTGTCGCGGGGTGCTGCCGCTGCGCCCGAGGCGGCGATAATCGAAGGCCAGCACCGCGAAGCCTGCAGCGGGAAGATCTGCGCGAAGCGGTCGAGCCCCATGTCGATCACCGCGCCAAAGCCATGGCCCATGACGATGACAGGGGCAGGGCGGGCGGCACCGCGCGGGCGATATCGACCTTTGGGAGGTCAACGAGGCATTTGCCAGTCAGCTGATCCAATGCCGCGATGCGCTGGGGATCGATGCCGAAAGGCTCGACGTCAATGGCGGCGCCATCGCGCTGGGTCATCCCTATGGGATGTCGGGCGCACGCCTCGCGGGTGTCATCTGCTGCCGGAGGGGCGGCGGCGCGGCGCACGGCTGGGCGTCGCCACCATGTGCATCGGCGGCGGGCAGGGGGCGGCGGCGCTGTTCGAGGTGTTCCGAGCGCAAGAGGGCGCGGGCGTGACCCCGCGTCCTGGCCGGCGCCTTCGCCGCCGGCGATCATCAGCGTGGGCTTTTACAACGCCTGAAGCGAGGGGATGCGGTTGTAGCGCGTGAGCGCGATGATCGAGGTGCGGAAGGTTTCGGTCTTCATGCTCAGCACCACCTCGAACACCCGGTCCACCAGCGGCCCCGCAGCTCCCGGCCCCATCATGTGGGTGATCAGCGGGCGGGCGTAATCCTGCACGCTCATGCCCTGTTCCAGCGGGGCGAGTCGTTCTTCCAGAAACACCTTCTGATCTTCCGGCGTGCGGTTGGGAAAGCCCATGGAGCCCGCCGACAGGATCACGCCCGACACGTTATCGAGCGCGTCGGCCACCCGCGGCGCGATCAGCGCCCCCATGGAATGGCCCAGCACGCTGTTCTGCGCCGAGGCTTCGGCGCGGCCCATGCGCATGGCGGCCTCGGCGAAGGTTTCGATATCGCCGGGCTCGCCGGCGCGGATTCGCCATAGCCGGGGCAATCCCAGTCGATGACGCGGTAGCCGGCATCGACGAGCGAATTGGCCAGATCATCGAAATAGCGGCCGTCGCCATAGGCGCCGTGCAGCAGAAAAACGCTGGTCTCTCCTTCGCCGCGGGTGCGGTATACGGGCAGGTCTGTCATGGGGTCGGTCCTTTTCTTGCGCCGGCTCAGCCGCCGATCATCCAGGAATGCGGGGCGGTATCGACGGCCTCGCCGCGGATGCGGTGGCCTTCGACCCAACAGGCATGGGTGAACTGCCAGCGGTCGGGCTGCGTTGCGGCATCGGGCATCTCGGCGTCGAGCGTGTCGAGATGGGCGCGGAAATAGCTGGCTTCGTCCTCCGTCCATGCCAGCCGCGCCTGCAGCATGCGCCGGGTGTCGGCCACGCTCACCTGCCAGCTGGAAAAGACCTTGGCCACGAATTCGTCATGGTGGACAGGGTCGTCGCTGTCGGAGTTGACCCAGTCGCGCAGAACCTTCGCACCCGTCGGGGTAAGCGCGTAATCCTTGCGGTTCGGCTTGCCGTTCTGGACCACCTCTTGCGAGACCAGCAGCCCCTCGGCCTCCATGTCGGACAGGATCGGATAGACCTGGCTCAGGTTGACGGGCCGAAACTTGTCCAGCGCCTTGACGATGCCGCAGCCGTTGTTTGGCCCGCGCGCGATCACGCCCAGTATCCGATAGCCGAGCCGGTTGGGCCGCCAGTCGGTTCCGGGCTGCCCGGCCGCCGGGGCGGAGGTGTCGGTGACCATCGGCTCAGCCCTCGGCCACGGGTCTGGCGTTGCGCGCGCGCACGGCCCTGTAGACCGACAGCGCCGCGAAAAGCGACAGCATGATGATCAGCGTGAACGAGATCGGCCGCGTCTAGAACACCGTCCAGTCCCTGTCCGAGATCAGCAGCGCGCGGCGCAGGCTCGTCTCGATGATCGGCGACAGAACGAAGGCCAGCACGAACCCCGCGACCGAATAATCCAGCCGCCGCATGACATAGGCCGCAACCCCGATTCCGAGCGCCAGCCACAGATCGAAGATCGCGCCCCGGCTGGCATAGACCCCCAGCACCGACAGGATCAGAACCCCCGGCACGAGGATGAAATACGGCGTCACCAGCGCGCGGGCGAACCCGCGGCTCAGGGTCTTGCCCATGATGAACATGCCGATGGTGGTCAGGATGAAGCCGACGAAGATGCCGTTGATCAACTCGGGGTTGGAGCGGATCATCTGCGGGCCGGGCTGGATGCCGTGGATGATGAAGGCCCCGGCGATGATGGCGATGCCGGCGGTGCCTGGGATCCCCGGCGTCAGGAACGGCAGCAGCGCGCCGCCCACCACGGCGTTGTTGGCGGCATCGGGCACGGCAATTCCCTCGCCGCTGGCCTTGCCGAACTTGCCGGGATTGCGCGAGGCGCTGCGCGCCGCCGAATAGGACATCCAGCCCGCGACGGTGGAGCCGACGCCCGGCAGGATGCCGAAAAACGTGCCGATGGCCGAGCCGATAGTGGATGCCTTCAGCATCCCGCGGATCTCGCGCAGGCTCATCGAGATCTTCAGGTTGCTGGCATCGAAATCATAGCGCGCGCGCATGTTCCGCCCGACCATGAAAAGCACCTCGGATATGGCGAAAAGCCCCACCAACAGCGCGATCAGGTTCAGCCCTTCATAAAGGCTCGGGGTGCCGAAGCTCAGCCGCGGCTGGCCGGTGAACATGTCCAGCCCGATGGTGCCCGCGATCATGGGGTCTAGCTGGTCGCGCGCGGCGCAGGGGGGCCGCTGCCCGTGGCCGCGGGCGGATTACAGCCCGCCGGCCTCGCGCAGGAAGGCCACGACCTGATCGAGGCCCCGGCCCTCGCGCAGGCTGGCCAGAACGAAGGGCCGTTCGCCCCGGGCGCGGGCGGTATCGGCGCGCAGCAAATCCACATCCACACCCACATGGGGGGCCAGATCGACCTTGTTGACGATCAGCATGTCCGAACGTGTCACCCCCGGCCCGCGCTTGCGCGGGATGTCCTGTCCGGCGGCGGTGTCGATCACGTAAATCGTCAGGTCCGCCAGTTCCGGGCTGAAGGTGGCGGCAAGGTTGTCGCCGCCCGATTCGATCAGGATCAGATCCAGATCGGGTATCGCCGCGCGGAATTCGGCCACGGCGGCGAGGTTGATGCTGGCATCCTCGCGGATCGCGGTATGGGGGCAGCCGCCGGTTTCCACGCCGCGGATACGCTCCAGCGGCAGGGCCTGGGCGCGCATCAGGAACTCGGCATCCTCGGCGGTGTAGATGTCGTTGGTGATCACGGCGAGCGACAACTCGTCCCGCAGGGCCCGGCAGAGCGCCTCTGTCAGGGTGGTCTTGCCCGCGCCGACGGGGCCGCCGATGCCCACGCGCAGCGGGCCATGGGGGCTCTTGCGGCGTGCGGGTGCTGTGGCTGTGGTCATGTCCGGAAGATCCTCACATCCATGGTTTCGTGATGCATCGCCGCCATGTCCGAGCGCAGCGCGGTGCCGCCGATATCCTCCGCGCCGGCGCGTTCGGCGGCGGCGGCGACGCGCAGTATCGCGGGGTGCAGCGCGGCCAGAACGGCCTGCCCCTCGGTCTGGCCCAGAGGCACGAAGCGCACCGCCGCCTGCACGAGGTTGGAGGCGAAGGCATGCAGGTAAAACGCCGCCACCCGCTCCGCCGGCAGGCCCAGATCGCGTGCCGCCGCACCCAGCGCCACCGGATAGGGCATCGCCGGTAGCTCGGCTCCGGTCAGCGCGTTGGTCGTGCCCAGAAAAGCCCGGCCCTGGGCCAGCGTCTCTTCCAGCCGTTCGCGCGACGGGGCGAGCGCGGCGGCCGTGTCGGCCAGCCCGGCCAGCCCGGCCGGATCGGCCCCGGGCCGCAGCGCAAGGCACAGCAGAACCGCATCGCACCAGCCCGCGCCATGGGCCAGCACATCGGCAAGCCAGCTTTGCAGGGTCGCGCCATCGCGGATATGACCCGCCGAAATCGCCCATTCCAGCCCGTGCGAATAGGCATAGCCGCTGACCGGAAAGGCCGGCGAGAGCCATTGCACGAGGCGCAGCAGCGCGGCGTCACCGGCCAGCCCTTCCGGTGCCTTTTCAGGATCAGCGCCAAAGGCCGGGGCAGGCGGGGCGGCCGGGCAACCGGCGGCCCCGGATACCGCGTCGCCGTCTTCCGGCCCGCCGGGCCGCTGGACGACCATCATGCGCCCTCGTCGAAATCCGAAGAACTCAGGTGATGATGGGCGTGTTCATGGGCGCCGCCGGCCTTGCCCGCCGCGCCGTGCCCGTGCCCGTGCCCGTGCCCGTGGCCGTGCCCGTGCCCGTGACTTTGGCCGTGCCCGTGCCCGTGGCCCATCGTCCGGCCGGTGCCATAGGCGCCGCCCTCGGGGATGAAGGGGGCCTCGATCTCCTCGAGGCTGGCGCCGAGGCCCTGCAGCATCTCGGCCAGCACATGATCACGCTGGATCAACAGCCGGTCGGGGCCAATCTGGCAGGGCGTGTGGCGGTTGCCGATATGCCACGCCAGCCGCGCGAGGTTGTCGCCGCGCACCGCCAGCAGGGGTTCCGGCGCCGCCACCACCTCGATCTTGCCGCCATCCTCCAGCACCAGCGCATCGCCGTTTTGCAGGTTCGTCGTCTCGGGCAGATCGACGACCACCTGCGCGCCGCTGTCGGTGGTCAGGCGCTTGCGGCGCAGGAAACGGGCGTCATAGCTCAGGCGCAGCCGGTCGCGCGGCGGGTCCTGCCACGTCCCTGCGCGGGCGGCGGTGGATGCGATCGGGGTGTTCTGTGGCACGTCGTTCTCCGGTGTGGCGGATCAATCGGCGGTATAGGGGGCAAAGCCGACGATGCGCATGATGTCGTCGGCATCGGGTTCGCCGCTGTCGGAATAGCCGCGAAAGAGCGACATTCCCAGCGCCGGCACGTATTCATATAGCAGGAAATCGGTGAAATCATCGGCATCGGTGGAGCGCAGGACCACCGGGATCACCATCATCCGGCATCCGCTGTGGGTCACCGGCATCAGGGCACCGGCGGTGACGGTCTTGTGCCACGTTTCCTTGTTCCCCTCGGCATCGCTGAAGGTGGCAGTGCCTTCCCAGCGCAGTCCCGGGACGATCTCGGGCAGCGAATCGAGCCCGCCGGGATAGGCAAACAGCCAGCGCTCGTCCACGAGAAGCTCGCCGTTCTCCATGGGCGTTTCCTCGACCAGAAAGACAGCGTAGAGGCCGCGGGTGAAATAGCCCTCCCCGGGACTGTGCCGATAGGTTTCGGTGTCGTGTTGCAGACCGTCGGGCATGAGGCGCGAGGCCATCGAGGTGTCGTCGTCGTAGAGCACGACAAAGCCCGCGCGGGCATCCTCGGGCGTGGCGGGGCAAAAGGCCGCGGCAGGCGCCGCAACCGCCGTGAGCCCGGCCGCCAGCGCCGCGCCGGTCAGACGCGGAGAGACGCCGTGGTGTTGGTAACGGGTGATGCGCATCCGCAGTGATCCCTCTGTGTCTGTCTCGCGCGCCAGTCTGGCGCAACTCGCGCTGCCTGAACAGGGGGCTTTGCCGCTGGCGGCCCGGTGCGCCGTGCCGCACGGCCCGCATGCCCGCCGAA
>SKUV01000126.1 GCA_007129775.1 Paracoccaceae bacterium
CCCTTGCCGGGGCCGGCGGGGGGGAAGGGCGGTCTCAGCCGGCATTGCGCTGGCGCACCAGCTCGTCGCGGATCTCGGCCAGCAGCTCCTCCTGCGTCGGGCCTTTCGGCGCCTCGGGCTCTGGCTCCGCCGCCGGTGCCGGGCGCGCCGCCGCTGCCTTCAGCCGGTTGATCGTGCGCACCAGCAGAAAGACGACCCATGCGATGATCAGAAAGTTGATCACCGCGGTGATGAAAGAGCCATAGCGGAAGACCGCAACGCCTGCCGCCTCGGCGGCGGCCACCGACGGATAGCTTTCGGTCGACAGCGCGACGAACAGGTTGGTGAAATCAACCCCCCCGGTGAAGATACCGATGATCGGGTTGATCAGATCCTCCACCAGCGAATTGACAATGGCGGTAAAGGCCGCGCCGATGATGATGCCGACGGCCAGATCCATCGCATTGCCGCGCGCGATGAAGTCGCGAAATTCCCTGAGCATTACCTTGGTTCCCCCGAATTGGTTTGTGTTGTCTGCCGTGCCCGAAATCTGTGCACGGGCGCAGCCGGGCTTGTCAACGACCGGGGCTTTTCATCGCGGAGCGGAGCGGGCAGGGTGCGCGTGCATTTCAACGGAGCCACCGATGCCCCCCCCAGACAGCACCACAAAGGCCCTTGCCGACCACCCGATCACCCGGCGCTGGCCCGCCACACGGCCCGAGGCGATCCAGCTTTACTCCTTTCCGACGCCGAACGGCGTCAAGATATCCATCGCGCTTGAGGAACTGGGCCTGCCCTACGAGGCGCATGCCGTCCATATCGGCCGCGACGACCAGATGACGCCCGAATTCCTGGCGCTCAACCCCAACAACAAGATCCCCGCGATCATCGATCCCGACGGCCCCGGCGGCAAGCCGCTGGCGCTGTGGGAAAGCGGGGCGATCCTGATCTATCTGGCCGACAAGACCGGCCGGCTGATGCCGCAGGACGGCGCGGGGCGCTGGCAGGTGCTGCAATGGCTGATGTTCCAGATGGGCGGCGTGGGGCCGATGTTCGGCCAGCTTGGCTTTTTCCACGTCATGGGCGGCAAGGACATCGAGGACAAGCGCCCGCGCGACCGCTACGCGGACGAGGCGCGGCGGTTGCTGCACGTGCTCGACGATGCGCTGGCGGGGCGCGATTGGGTGGCGGGCGCGTATTCGATTGCCGATATCGCGCTTGCACCATGGGTCCGGAACCTGCGCGACCGTTACGAGGCCGGCGATCTGGTGGCGCTGTCGGAACGGGCGAACGTGCTGGACTGGCTTGAGCGGTTCCTGGCCCGGCCGGCGGTGCAACTCGGACTTGCCGTGCCGCCCCGGGATTGATCGGCGGGCCCGACTGGCCGGCCCCCGGCCTTTGCCGGGCGGCGCGGCCGGGGCCGGGGGCTCAGCCCCGCAGCACGCCGCCGGTGGTGGCGGTGACCTTGTCGATCACCTTGGCCGAGACCGCCTCGATGTCCGCCTCGGTCAGTGTGCCCTTGGTCGGCTGCAGCCGCACCGTGATGGCGAGCGACTTGCGCCCCTCGCCCATCGCAGCCTCGGCCCGCGGGCCCGCGAATTCGTCGAACACGCTCACCCGTTCGATCAGCGCCTTGTCGGCGGCCTGCGCGGCGGTGACTACCGCCTGCGCCTCCACCCGCGCGTCGAGCACGAAGGCGAAATCGCGCTCCACCGCCTGATAATCCGACAACACCAGCGCCGGCCGCGTGGTGTTGCGCGTGCGCGGCTGCGGCACGGACGCGGGCACGGCGGTAAAGGCCATGGCCGGCCCCTTGACCCCGAGCGCACGCAGCACGCGGGGGTGAACCTCGCCGAAACTGGCCAGCGTGAGCTTCGGGCCCAGCGCCAGCCGGCCCGAACGGCCCGGGTGGAACCAGCCCGGTGCCTCGCGCGCCACCTGAACCCGCGCAGGCGCCCCGAGCGCGGCCAGCACCGCCTCGGCATCGGCGCGCGCGTCGAACACATCCACCGCCCGGCGCGAGCCATGGGGATCGCGCGGCGCCGTCGCGCCCACCAGCAGCCCCGCCACCTGCAGCGCCTCTTCCCCCGGCTCGCCCCCGGCAAAGACCGGGCCCACCTCGAACAGTGCCAGATCGGCAAAGCCGCGGGCCTGATTGCGCGCCGCCGCCGCCAGCAGGCCGGGCAGCAGATCGGGGCGCAGATGGGTCATCTCGCTGGAGATCGGATTGTCCAGCCGCACCGCCTCCTGCCCGCCGCCGAACAGCGCCGCAGCCGCGGCGTCGATGAAGGAATAGGTGATGCATTCATTGTAGCCCAGCGCCGCCATGCAGCGCCGCGCCGCGGCCTCGCGCCGCTGCGCCGGGGTCAGCACCGGGCGCGGCACGCCCACCTCGGCCCGGGCCATGGGCCGCCCCTTCAGCCGGCTGAGCGAGGCGATGCGCGCCACCTCCTCCACCAGATCGGCCTCGCCGAGGATGTCGGGGCGCCAGCTTGGCGGCGTCGCATGGGTTTCGGTCAGCCGGAAGCCCAGCGCCTCCAGCGTGTCGCGCTGCGCCTCCTCGGGGATGTCGAGCCCCACCAGCGCGCGCACGCGGCCCGGATCGAAGGCATAGCTGCGCGCGGTATCGGGCACCTCGCCGTCCGACACCACCTCGGAGGGCTCGCCGCCGCACAGATCGAGGATCAGTTGCGTCGCCAGTTCCAGCCCCGGGCCGGTAAAGGCCGGGTCCACTCCGCGCTCGAACCGGTAGCGCGCGTCGGATTCGATGCGCAGCGCGCGGCCCGTGGTGGCGATGGAGATCGGATCCCAATAGGCGGCTTCGAGAAACACATTGACGGTGTTCCCGGTGCAGCCCGTGGCCTCGCCGCCCATGATGCCGGCGATGCTCTCGGGGCCGGTGTCGTCCGAGATCACCATCTGTCCGGGGCCGAAGACATGGGTCTTGCCGTCCAGCGCCAGCAATTCCTCGCCGCCCTCGGCCGCATGGATGCGCAGCCCGCCCTGCATCCTGTCGGCATCGAAGACATGGAGCGGGCGGTTGCGGTCGAAGGTCACGTAATTGGTGATATCGACCAGCGCCGAGATCGGCCGCAGCCCGATGGCGCGCAGCCGGCGCTGCATCCAGTCGGGCGAGGGGCCGTTCTTCACCCCCCGGATCAGCCGGCCCATGAACAGCGGGCAGCCGCGTTCCTTCAGCGCCGGCTCGATGGTGACGCCGACCGGGCAGGGAAAGGCCCCGGGCACCAGATCGATCACATTGCGCTTCAGCCGCCCCAGCCCGCGCGCGGCCAGATCGCGCGCCACCCCGCGCACACCCAGCGCATCAGGCCGGTTCGGCGTGACCTTGATGTAGATCATCGGGTCGTTGAGCCCGGCATAATCGATATAGCGCTGGCCCAGCGGCGCATCCCCGGGCAATTCGATGATGCCCTCGTGATCGTCCGAGATCATCAACTCGCGCTCCGAGCACAGCATTCCGTTCGATTCGACGCCCCGGATCACCCCGGGCTTGAGGTCCACGCCGGTGCCGGGGATATGGGTGCCGACCGGGGCGAAAACCCCGATCATCCCGGTGCGGGCATTGGGCGCACCGCAGACCACCTGCACCACTTCCGACGGCGCGCCCGGGCCTTGCGGAAAGGTCTCGACCCGGCACAGCCGCAGCCGGTCGGCATCAGGGTGCTGCGCGGCCTCGATCACGCGGGCGATGCGGAAGGCACCGAGCGTGGCGGCGGGGTCGCTGACCTCCTCCACTTCCAGCCCCAGATCGGTCAGCGCGGCCACGATCTCGTCCAGCGGCGCCTCGGTCTCCAGATGTTCCTTCAGCCACGACAGGGTGAATTTCATGCTTGCGTCCCCGGTTTCTGCGGCCCGCGCCCCCGGGCCATCCGGGCGCGGCATAGCGCACCCGCGCGGCGGTGAAAAGCGCCGAGGGGGCGCGGGCCGGCGCGCTGCCGCCTTCCCGCGACACTTGTGCCGCGAAAGCGCCATATTTGGTGCGCATCAATCGGACCGATCCCAACAGCCCGCCCCCGACAGCCCGTCCCCAGCAGACCGCCTCAGCAGCGCCACAACCGCAGCCCCTGACATGCGATGCCTCGAATGCAAGACCCATTGCACCAGTCTCTTGCCCGGCCTCATGCCCGACGGCGGCGGACCCGCCTTCTGGTGATGTCGCTGCTGGCGCTTCTGGTGGCGTCGGTCACGCTGATGCTGCTGACACCCCAGCCCGATGTTTTCGAGGCGATCAGCGAGGCGCGCAGCGTGCCCCCCGGCGGGTCATAGCGGCAGGTATCGCACCCTTTCGCCTGCTGTGCGCGCCCCATCCCCCGCCGGCCGGACCAACAGCGCCGCAGCCTCGCTCAGAATACCCAGAAGCGAACTGTCCTGCGATGCGAAAGGCGTGACAACGGGCAGCGCCGCGTCGGCCTCGTCGCCCGGCGCGAGGCGCGCGCGCATGTAATGGGCGCGCGGCCCGTTTGCCGGCACATCGCAGCCCAGAGCCGCGGGCAGGGTGCGGGGTCCCTCCTGCGGCAGCCCCTGCATCGCGCGCAAGAGCGGCAGCAGGAACAACAGGCCGCAGACGATGGCCGAGACCGGATTGCCGGGCAGGCCCAGCATCACCGCATCGCCCATGCGCCCGGCCATCAGCGGTTTGCCCGGCCGCATGGCGATTCTGTAGAACGCGCGCTCCAGCCCCATCGTGCCGGCCACCTCGGCCACGATGTCATGATCGCCGACCGAGGCGCCGCCGATCGTGACGATCACATCGGCATCGCGGGCCAGAGAAAGGACCGCGGCCATATGCCCGGCATCGTCGCGCGCGATCGGCAGCATCCGCGCCTCGGCGCCCTCGGCCTCGGCCATGGCGGCCAGTCCGAAGATGTTGGAGGCCACGATCTGATCCGGCCCCGGCGCCTCGCCCGGCATCACCAACTCGTCCCCGGTGGCGATGAAGGCCACCACCGGGCGGCGGGTGACCTGCACCTGCGGCACGTTCATCGCGGCCAGAAGCGCCAGATCCGCCGGGCGCAGCCGGCGCGGGGCGCTCAGGCTGTCGCCGGCGCGAAAATCGCCGCCTGCCGGGCGGATATTGGCCCCGGGCGCGGGCATCTCGTTGATCGTGATTTCGTCTGAGGATCGCGTTATATCCTCTTGAATGACAACGGTATCCACGTCATTCGGTATCGGCGCCCCGGTGAAGATGCGGATCGCCTCGCCAGGGGCGATCCGACCGGAATAGGCAACGCCTGCCGCGGCCTCGCCCACCACCCGCAGGCGGGCACCGGGGGCAAGGCCGGCATGGGCCAGCGCGTAGCCATCCATGGCCGAGGCGGCGAAGGGCGGCTGATCACGCCGCGCCGTCGCCGGCGCCACCAGAACCCGCCCGACCGCCGCGCGCAGCGCAACCGACTCCGCCGCGGGCGCCGGGCAGAGCGCGAAGACCCGGGTCAGCGCCTCTTCAACCGAAATCATCACTTCGCCTCATAAGTTCCTGATTTTCCGCCTTCCTTGCGGCGCAGATGGATCTCTGTCAGGCGCATGGATTTCTCGGCTGCCTTGAGCATGTCGTAGATCGTGAGCCCGGCGATACCGACCGCCGTCAGCGCCTCCATCTCGACCCCGGTCTGCCCGGCGGTTTGTACCGTGGCGGTGATCCGCACCCCCGGCAGCGCCGCATCGGGCACAAGATCAAGCGCCACGCGGGTCAGCGGCAGCGGATGACACAGCGGGATCAGATCGGCCGTGCGCTTGGCCGCCATGATCCCGGCCAGTCGCGCCACGCCCAGCACATCGCCCTTTTTCGCCCGCCCCTCCGTGACCAGCGCGAGCGTTTCGGGCGCCATGATCACCGCACCCTCGGCCACGGCGACCCGCGTGGTGACGGGCTTGCCCGAGACATCGACCATATGGGCATGGCCTTCGGCGTCGAAATGGGTCAGATCAGACATCGCGCGCCCCTATATGCCGCCCGAGGCGCCGAGCAGCGGGTTGGCCAGCAGTGCCCGCGTCGCAAGCTCCACATTCTCGGCCCGCATCAATGTCTCGCCGATCAGGAAGCAGCGCGTCCCGAACCGCGCCATGTCGGCCAGATCCTCCGGTGTTGACAGCCCGCTTTCGGACACGATCATCCGGTCCGGCGGCACCCGCCGCGCCAGATCGCGTGTCACATCAAGAGAAACCTCGAACGTTTTGAGATTTCTGTTATTTATCCCGAACAGAGTCGAGCGCAGCAGGCTTGCCCGTTCCAGTTCCGCAGCGTCGTGCACCTCGATCAGGGCTTCCATCCCGAAGGCCTGCGCCGCGGCTTCCAGCTCGGCGGCCTGAGCATCCGACACGCTGGCCATGATGATCAGGATGCAATCGGCCCCGAGCGCGCGCGATTCGGCCACCTGCCACGGGTCATAGAGAAAATCCTTGCGCAGCACCGGCAGCGAGACCGCCGCGCGCGCCTCGGTCAGATAGGCATCGTCGCCCTGAAAGGACGGCGCATCGGTCAGCACCGAAAGACAGGCCGCGCCGCCGGCCTGATAGGCCCGGGCCAGCGCCGGCGGGTCGAAATCGGCACGGATCAACCCTTTGGACGGGCTAGCTTTCTTGATCTCGGCGATCAGCCCGTAGCCGTTGAAGGCGGCGTCCAGCAGGGCGCGGGAAAAGGGGCGCACCGGGGGCGCCTCCTGCGCCGCCGTCTCGATCTCGGCCTGCGGACGCGCGGCCTTGCGGGCGGCGACGTCCTCCAGCTTGTAGGCCTTTATGCGGTCGAGAATCGTTGCCATGCACTTTCCCCTCCCCGGGGCGGACTCTGGGTTCGGATCAGCCGGCGCCGGTCAGACGTGCCAGCTTGGCGAGCTTGTCGGCCGCAGCGCCGGAATCGATGCTTTCAGATGCGATTTCAACACCTTCTGGTAATGTCTTCGCGCTGCCCGCAATCACCAGTGCTGCGGCGGAATTGAGCAGGACGGCATCGCGATAAGCACCGGCCTGCCCGCCCAGCAATGCGCGCAACGCCGCGGCATTTTCGGCAGGGCTGCCGCCGAGGATCGCCTCGAATGGATGCACGGGCAGGCCCGCGTCCTCGGGGTGGATCTCGCCCTCGGCCACCGCGCCATGCTCCAGCCGCGCAACCCGGGTCGGGCCGGCTATGGAGATCTCGTCAGTGCCGTCGCTGCCATGCACCAGCCACGCGCGTGTGCTGCCCAGCGCGGCGAGGGTCTCGGCCATGGGGCGCAGCAGGTCCGGGCTGAAGGCGCCGGTCAACTGCCGCTTGACACCGGCAGGATTTGTCAACGGGCCCAGTATGTTGAAGATCGTCCTTGTTCCAAGCTCGGCGCGCACCGGCCCGACATGGCGCATCGCGGGATGATGCATCGGCGCCATCATGAAGCCGATACCGACCTCGGCCAGCGCACGGCCCACCACATCGGCGCCGACCATGACATTGATGCCCAATTCGCCCAGCGCGTCGGCGGCACCGGATTTCGACGAAAGATTGCGGTTGCCGTGCTTGGCCACCACCACACCCGCCCCGGCCACCACCAGCGCCGCGGCGGTCGAGATGTTGAGCGTACCCTTCCCGTCGCCCCCGGTGCCGACGATGTCGATCGCGCCGGGCGGGGCCGTCACCCGGGTGCATTTCGCCCGCATCACCGCGGCAGCGGCGGTGTATTCGGCCACCGTTTCACCGCGCGTGCGCAGGGCCATGAGAAACCCGCCCATCTGCGCCGGCGTCGCCTCGCCCTCGAACAGCAGGTCGAACGCGGCCTCGGCCTCGGTCCGGCTGAGCGCGCGGTCGGCGGCGGCGGCGATCAGCGGCCGCAGGTCGCGGCCGGTCACGCCGGCACCTGCAGACGGTCGAGAAAGCTGCGCAGCATGGTGTGGCCATGTTCGGAGGCGATGCTTTCGGGGTGGAACTGCACACCCTCGATGGGGGCAGCGCGGTGGCGCAGGCCCATGATCGTGCCATCGGCGAGCCACGCCGTCGGCTCCAGACACTCGGGCAGGTTGTCGCGCTCCACGATCAGGGAATGGTAGCGGGTGGCCCGAACGGGATCGGGCAGGCCGGCAAAGACGCCGCCGCCGGCATGGTGAATCTCGCCCAGCTTGCCGTGCACGATCTGCGGCGCGCGCACGACCCTTCCACCAAAAGCCTGACCGATGCTCTGATGGCCGAGGCAGACGCCCAGCAGCGGAATGGCCGCGGCTTCGGCCGCGCGCACAAGCTCAAGGCAGATGCCGGCCTCGTTCGGCGTGCAGGGCCCGG
>SKUV01000389.1 GCA_007129775.1 Paracoccaceae bacterium
AGTGTGGCTGATCATCCTCTCAAACCAGCTATGGATCGTCGGCTTGGTAGGCCATTACCCCACCAACTACCTAATCCAACGCGGGCCGATCCTTTGCCGATAAATCTTTCCCCCGAAGGGCTCATACGGTATTACTCCCAGTTTCCCGAGGCTATTCCGTAGCAAAGGGCACGTTCCCACGCGTTACTCACCCGTCCGCCGCTAAGTCCGAAGACTTCGCTCGACTTGCATGTGTTAGGCCTGCCGCCAGCGTTCGTTCTGAGCCAGGATCAAACTCTCAAGTTGAAAGCCCCGAAAGGCTATCCTTGACGTCCGAAAACCTGCACATCGTGCCCGGCCACTCACGTGACCAGGCGTCCCTGTCCGACATGCTCATGTCCCCAAAGAGAACAAAAGCCGCCAAACAGTGAAGCTGACACCCCCATCATCGGTGCAATCAATCACACCTAGAGGGACGACATGCAAACCCCCAATACGTCGATCAAAACGTACCAGAACCGCCCGCATGTCCCTTCAAATAAACAACAATGTCAAAGAGCGCAGGACGCAGAACCAAGCTCCGGCTTGCACCGGCCTACCCGAGGTTCCTGCCCAGAGGTTTCGAAGTGCACGTTGCGGCTGGGCCGCTCCGTTCGCTTCGGAGGCTGTATCTAGGGAGAGTCGCCAGCAGGCACAAGAGGAAACTTTCGACTTCCCGAATTTTTTTCCGTCCCGCCTGCCGGGCGCACCTGATCCGCTGGCGCAGCCTTCTTCCTGTCGCACGCGGTTTCACCTCTGATTTCCACGCGAAACGAAGGCTGGCGTTGACTCTTGGCCCCATGCTGTCTTCTCTTACATGTCGGTCGGTGTGCCCGCTTGGGTGCTCCGAAACGCGAAACAAAGGAGAACAGGAGGATACCTGATGAAACTGTCCTTGATGGGAGGCGCCGCTGCGCTCGGTCTGGTTGTCGGATCGGCCGCTTCGGCCCAGCAGACATTCATCTCGATCGGCACCGGCGGCGTTACCGGCGTCTATTACCCGGCTGGCGGCGCGATCTGCCGTCTTGTCAACCGCGACCGTGCCGAGCACGGGATTCGCTGCGGTGTCGAATCCACCGGCGGGTCGATCTTCAACATCAACGCCATCCGCGACGGCGAACTGGAATTCGGCATCGCCCAGTCCGACTGGCAGTTCCATGCCTTTGGCGGCACCTCGCGCTTCGAAGAGGACGGCCCGTTCGAGGAACTGCGCGCCGTCTTCTCGCTGCACCCCGAGCCGTTCACCGTGGTGGCCCGCGCGGACAGCGGCATCACCAACTTCGATGACTTGCCGGGCAACCGCGTGAACATCGGCAACCCGGGCTCGGGCCAGCGCGGCACCATGGAGGTCGTGATGGCCGAGATGGGCTGGGACATGGACACCTTCAGCGTGGTGACCGAACTGCAAGCCGGCGAACAGGCCCAGGCGCTCTGCGACAACAACATCGACGCCATCGTCTACACCGTCGGCCACCCGTCGGGCGCGATCCAGGAGGCGACGACCGCCTGCGATACCGTGCTGGTGAACGTGGACAACGAAACCGTCCGCGCGCTCGTGGATGACCGCGATTACTACCGGATGGCGACGATCCCCGGCGGCATGTATCGCGGCACCGATGCCGACGTGACCACCTTTGGTGTGGGCGCGACCTTCGTGACCTCGGCCAATGTGCCCGAGGATGTCGTCTACGAGGTGACCAAGGCGATCTTCGAGAACCTGGAGATGTTCCAGTCGCTGCACCCGGCGCTCGCGACGCTGGACCCGGCGGAAATGGTGGCCGACGGCCTGTCGGCCCCGCTGCATGACGGCGCGGTGCGGTATTTCCGCGAAGCCGGCCTGATGGACTGATAGTCCCGCCGCGGGGGCCGCGCGGACGCGCGGCCCCCGCGCCCTTCAAGAACACAAACAAAAAGCCGCAACAGGCCGGGGGATAAAGATGTCGGGTCAGACCAGCGCCGGTAAAAGCGACGCGACCGCCGATTCGAAGCGCAAGTTCAGCGACGACGAGTTGCAGGATCTCGTCAGCAGCGCCGATTCGGGGGCGCGCCAGCCACGCAACAAATTTGTGCTGCTGCTGATCTCCGTCGTGGCGTTGATGTGGTCGCTCTTTCAGATCTGGATCGCCGACCCGCAATTCTGGTTCGCCGGTCAGGCCAGCTGGGTGAGCGTGCTAAACTCCGACCAGACGCGCCCGCTGCATCTGAGCTTCGCGCTGTTCCTCGCCTTTCTTGCCTATCCGGCCTTCAAGTCCTCGCCACGCAGCCATGTGCCGATCGTGGACTGGATACTGGCCTTCACCGCGGCGGGCTCGGCGTTCTATGTGTTCTGGTTCTCGCGCGAGATTTCGGGCTCTGCGCGCGAGGGTCGGCTGATCCGCTGGGAGGTGGATTACAACATTCTCGGCTGGCAGATCGACACGATCATGCCGCAGGTCGTCGTCGGCACCGTTGGTATCGTGCTGCTGCTGGAGGCTTCGCGCCGCGCGCTCGGCCCGGCGCTGACGGTGGTCGGCGGGCTCTTTCTTGCCTATTCGTATTTCGGCACCGGCTGGCTGATTCCCGAACTGATCGAGCATTCGGGCCGGTCGTTCAACGGCATCATCAACACACAATGGTATGACACCAATGTGGGCGTGTTCGGCATTCCGCTGGGCGTGTCCACCGCCTTCGTCTTTCTGTTCGTGCTCTTCGGCTCGCTCTTGGACAAGGCCGGGGCGGGAAATTACTTCATCAAACTCGCCTTCGCCGGGCTGGGGCATTTGCGCGGCGGGCCGGCCAAAGCGGCTGTCGTTGGCTCGGGGATGACGGGCCTGATTTCCGGCTCGTCGATCGCCAATGTGGTGACCACCGGCACCTTCACGATCCCGCTGATGAAGCGTGTGGGCTTCAGCAGCGAAAAGGCCGGCGCTGTCGAGGTGGCCAGTTCGGTCAACGGCCAGATCATGCCTCCGGTCATGGGGGCCGCGGCCTTCCTCATGGTCGAGTTCATCGGCATTCCGTATCTCGACGTGATCAAGCACGCCTTCATCCCGGCGGTCATTTCCTACATCGCTCTGGTCTACATCGTCCATCTCGAAGCGCTGAAGAACGACATGCCGGCGCTCGGCGCATCGCGCAGCCTGTTGCAGATGTTTCTCAAGATCTTCGTCGGCTTCGCAGTCTCCGGCGTCGCCTTCTACGGGCTGGTGCAGGGCGTCGGCCTGTTGCAAAGCGCCGCACCGGCGATCTCGGGTCCGGTGCTTATCGCGGCCATCGTCGCGGCCTACATTGCCTGCATCGCCGTGGCCTCGAGCCGCCCGGATCTGGAACCGGACGACCCCCATGCGAAAAAGATCACGCTGCCGGTGATGAAAGAGGTCTTTCCGACCGGCATCCACTATCTGCTGCCGATTCTGCTGCTGATCTGGTTCCTGATGATCGAGCGGCAGTCCCCAACCAAGGCCGCCTTCTACGCGATCAGCATGATGCTGTTCATCATCCTCACGCAGCGTCCGCTCAAGGTGCTGTTCCGCCGCTCCGGCAGCCTCGTGCAAGAGGCCCGTGCGGGGTTCGCCGACCTGATCGAAGGGCTGATCACCGGCGCGCGCAACATGATCTCCATCGGCGTTGCCACTGCGGCGGCGGGGATCATCGTGGGCACCGTGACCCGCACTCCCATCGGGACCGAGCTTGCCGGACTTGTGGAGGTTCTGTCCTTCGGCAACCTTTTCCTGATGCTGGTGTTGGTGGGGCTGTTCTCGCTCGTCCTTGGGCTGGGGCTGCCGACGACGGCGAATTACATCGTGGTTTCGTCGCTGATGGCCTCGGTGGTTGTCAGCCTCGGCGCGCAGGAGGGGCTGATCGTGCCGCTGATCGCGGCGCACCTCTTCGTCTTCTATTTCGGCATCATGGCAGATGTGACACCACCGGTAGGCCTTGCCAGTTTCGCCGCCGCCGCGGTGTCGGGCGGTGATCCGATCCGTACCGGCTTTACCGCGTTCTTCTACAGCCTGCGGACCGTCGCGCTGCCGTTCCTGTTCATCTACAACCCGGCGCTCATTCTCTACGGGATTGATTTGGGCACAGCCGAAGGGTTGATACAGGCCGCCGTCGTCTTCGTCACAGCGACCTTCGCGATGCTGCTGTTCGCGGCCGCCACGCAGGGCTATTTCCTCGCCCCGTCCTGGCGGATCGAATCGGCGGCGCTGCTTCTGGTGGCCTTCACCTTCTTCGTGCCGAACTTCTGGCTCGACCGTATCCAGCCACCGTTCGAGGACCGGCCACCGAACACACTCGAACAGGCGCTCGACGCGGCTCAGGTGGAAGACGAGTTGCGACTCGCCATCGAAGGGCCCGATTTCAACACCGGCAACCCCACCAGCCTGACCATCGTGATCAACATCACCGAACCGGGCAGCGGTGCCGAACGGCTCGCCGACACCGGCCTTTTCCTGATGCCCGAAGGGGATCGCATGCTCATGGAAGAGCCGATGCCCGGCTCGCGCTATGACAGCCAGTTGCGGAGGTTCGATTTCTACGACTTCGACCAACCGGTTGAAATCGTCAGCGTCCAGGTGCCGGCGGACCGCTGGCCTCAGGAGATCTTCTATCTTCCGGCGTTGCTTCTGCTGCTCCTTGTGATCGCCTCACAGCGCCGGCGGCAGACGAAACCCGCCTTCTGAGGAGGAAAGGCGCCATGAAGAACATCCTGCTCCCCGTCGATCTGGCTGACAGCAAAAGCTGGTCGCTCGCGCTCAATGTCGCGCTCGATCAGGTTCGACAGCACGGCGCGACGCTGCATGTTGTCACCGTGCTGCCGGATTTCGGCATGTCGGTGGTCAGCGGCTATTTCGGGGCCGATTACGAAAAGCTCGCGCTCAAAGGCATCGGTGACGACTTGCAGGCCTGGGTGGCCGAGAATGTGCCCGAGGATGTGCAGGTCCGGCCCCATGTGCTGCACGGCTCTATCTATGACGAAATCCTGCGCGCGGCCGACAAGCTGGATGTCGATCTGATCGTGATCGGCTCGCACCGACCCGAGTTGAAAGACTACCTTCTCGGCCCGAACGCCGCCCGGGTGGTGCGCCACGCCCGCCAGTCGGTCTATGTGGTGCGCGGCTGACCCCGACGCAGCGGCAGCGGCTCAGTCGGGTGACCTGCCGGTATCGCGCCGGGGGGCTGCCTGTTGCGCCTCCACCTCCGCGGTATCGGGGATGCGTATCCGGAACGCGCCCGCAAGCATCGTGCCACCGATGACAAAGAAGATACCCACAACGCCGGTCAGCCCGGCCACGGCCGCAAAACTGAGCGGTGCGAGCACTTGCGTGATCCGGTTGATCGACAGCCGAAAGCCCAGCACCTCACCGACCTTGTCGCGCGGAGCGAGGTTGATGCTGGTGGTCATCGCCAACGGCTGACCCAGCCCCAGCGACAGCCCCAGAGCCAGCGACAGCGCCGCCAGCAGCCGTATGTCCGCGCTCAGCGGCATGGCCAGAAAGAACAGCCCGCTCGCCACGACGGTCACGAGAATGACGAGGTTCTTGCCGAACATTCGCGCCAGCGGGAGCATGAAGACCCGCACAGCCACAGCGCCGGCATTGTGTAGCGCGATCATCGCGCCGATCACCGTCGCCGACATGCCCACCTGTATGGCGTAGAGCGGGAAATAAGCGATGTAGAGGTCCTTTCCCATCAGCACGAGCGCGCTGATCAGAAAGCTGCGGCCCAGATAGGGGTGATAGCCGAACACTCTCAGGGGCGCGAAACCGCTCTGGCCCGCCGGCCCGGGGGCCGGATCGGTTCCCGCCTTCGCAGCACGCCGTCTGCCCTCCTCGCGCAGCAGGAACAGCAGCGGAACGCTGGCGCAAAGCGACACGATCGCCAGAACCGAAAACGCCACCAGAAAACCCAGCGTATCGCCGATAAGCCCGGCGACCGGTGGCCCGACAAGCCCCCCCAGCGCGACACACATGGTAAGCTGCGCGACGTTCCGCTCGCGCTGCCTCAGATCGCCCGAAAGCTGGCCTGCGAACTTCTGCCCGGCAAGGATGTAGCCCGTCATCCCGCTGCCGGCGATCAATTGCGACAGGTAGAGCCCGGTCCTGTCCGGAAAAAGCGCCGGCAGCAACAGCCCGAAGGCCGTCACCGCCGTGCTTGCGATCATCGCCCCTATGCTGCCGCGGCGGTCGAGCCATCGGCCATAGGTCGTGGTCAGGAAGGCCGAGACCAGCGCGAACACCGCCACCAGCACCCCAAGCTCGGCCGCGCCGATGCCCAGTGTTACGCCGTGCAGGGGCACGAGCGGGCGGGTGCCTGCCACGCCGGTGATGAAGATGAAGGTCGCAACGGCAGCGATACGGGCCGGCCCGATCCGGGAAAGAAGGCTGGTCAAGGGCGCCCCCGGGGTGTCTTGCGACGGCCGGGCCGCGCATCGCCCCGACATCGCGCAGACAATTGCCCGAGGGCGGGGCGGGGTCAATGCCCGCACACAGCCAGCCCCGCGCCACAGACGGGCCACTTCCCTTGCGAGGGCGGGTAAAGCAGTATAGCGCAAGCCCTCTGTCGCGCCGGAGAATTTGGCAGGACTCCCGCCCATGACCACACACCGCCCGATGACGGACGTGCCCGGTATCACACTCCACTCGGCCGAAGTGTTCCGCAACGGCGCGCGGGTGCTCGGCCCCCTGTCGCTTCGCCTGCAAGCGCGGAGGGTCGGGATCGTCGGCCGCAACGGTTCGGGAAAATCCAGCCTCCTGCGCCTGTTGGCCGGATTGTCGCACGCCGATGCGGGACAGGTGCGCGTCTGCGGCATCGACCCGGCGGCCGACCGCGCGGCGGCAATCCGCACCCTCGGAATCCTGTTTCAGAACCCAGATCACCAGATCATCTTTCCCACCGTAGCCGAGGAACTCGCCTTCGGCCTCGAACAGATCGGCCTTGACCGGGCAAAGGCGCAGGCAAGTGCGGCCGAAGTGCTCGCGCGCCACGGCCGCGACGACTGGGCCGAGCGTCAGGTGCAGACCCTGTCCGAAGGGCAGCGCCGCTGGCTGTGCCTGATGGCGGTTCTGGCGATGGCACCGCAGGTGCTGTTGCTCGACGAGCCCTTTGCGGGGCTGGATATTCCTACGATCATGGGGCTTCAGGCCACCTTTGCGCGCCTGCCGCAGACCCTTGTCACAGTCGCCCATGATCCGGCGCATCTGCAGGGCTGCGACCAACTTGTCTGGCTCGAGGCCGGCTGCCTCGCCATGGTGGGGTCGCCCGATACGGTCCTGCCGGCCTACCTGGCCGAAATGCACCGGCAGGGCGCGGCGGAGGGGCCGTGCTGACGCTGGCGATCCCCGGGCCGTCATGGGCGCATCGTCTGGGCGCGGGGGCAAAGCTCGCTGCGCTTTTCGCGGCCATGCTCGTGGCGCTGCAGATCAGCGCGCTGCCGGTTCTCGGGGCCGCGCTTGGCGGCGTGCTGGCGCTTTACCTCAGCCTCGGCCGGCGGGCATGGCGCCCCGGGTTGCAGGGCATGCGGCCGCTGATCTGGCTCGTGGTGCTGGTGGTCGCCTTTCATGCGGTCGTTTCGGACGTGGCAACGGGCCTTGCCATGGCGCTGCGCATCCTCGTGATGGTCGGTCTGGCCAATTTCATCACCCTGACCACCCCGACATCCGAGTTGATCGCCACGGTCACGCACATCGCGACCCCCCTGCGCCACCTTGGCCTGAACCCGCGCGCTCTCGGGCTCGCGATGGCACTCTTTCTGCGCTACATCCCTGTCCTGCGGGCGCGAGCCGCTGCGCTTGGCCTCGCATGGCGGGCCCGGTCACAACGCCGGCCGGGGCCACGGATCGTCGTGCCACTGGTGCTGAGCACCCTTGACGATGCCGATCATCTTTCGGATGCATTGCGAGCGCGGGGCGGGATCAACCCGCCGGCGCATCAAGCGGAGACCGATGCATGACCATCGAACGCGGCCTTGTGCTGATCGCCCTTTTCGCCGCGCTTATTGCAGTGCTGGGGCTGATCCCGCCAATCCCGCTGGGCGCGGGCGTCCCGGTTTCGGCGCAGAGCCTTGGCGTGATGCTGTGCGGCACGGTGCTGGGTGCGCGGCGCGGGGGGCTCGCGGTGCTGCTTTTTCTGGCGATGGTGGCGGTGGGGCTGCCGGTTCTGGCCGGCGGTCGCGGGGGGCTCGGGGTCTTTACCTCGCCGACCGGTGGCTTCCTGATCGGCTTTCTTCCGGCGGCCTATGTCACCGGGCTGATCGCGCAGGGCTGGCGCGGTGTGCCCGCGTGGCTTTCAGCGGCGACCGGCGCGTTCGTCGGCGGTGTAATCGTTCTTTATGCCTTCGGCATGTTGGGGCTGATGCTGCTCGTATCCTTCGGCCCGATGCAGGCGCTGCTGGCGGTCACCCCGTTCCTGCTGGGTGATTCCATCAAGATCGCGGTCGCAGCGGCGCTGACCCATGCGATCCTGCGCGCCCGTCCCGACCTGCGCAGCGCCTCTCGCCGCTGAGGCTCAGAGAAAGTCCTCTTCGACCTGCGAGACATCGACGCCCAGCGCCTCAAGTCCCGCTTCGAGGTTCTCGGGCAGATGCGGCATGCCCAGAAGGTAGCTGGCCGTCGGCGTCGTAGCTTCGGCAAGCGCGGTCTCCACAGCTTCTGCGTAATCCTCGACGTCGAAGGCTCCGCGCCCGACCCATGCAATCGCCACGAGCGATGCCTTTTCATCGTCGTTCAAAGCGTCGATGAAGGCATGCACCTCCTTCTCCGCCATCCGCCCCTCGCGGGCCTGAAAGATGATATGAACGACCTTGTGCGGGCTGATCTCGAGCATGGCGATCCCTCCACCGAAGACACCGCAGTGTCACCCGCGCGGGCCATTCGTGCAAGGAAAACCGGCCCTGCCGCGCGCGACGACCCTCAGGAGTGCATACCCGCCAGCGCGTTGTGATCCACTGTGTTGCGCATCAGCATGACATTGCCCATGAATTCGACGCCCGAGGCCATCGAATCCATGATCACGCGGGCTGTTTCGCGCGCTCCCAGCGTGTTGCCCTCCAGCGGCACCTCGGAGGGAAGTTCCACCACGCCAAGCGTCGTCATGGTCTTGTAGACCTGACTCAGGTGCTGGCACGTCCAGTTCATCGTCATGTTCAGCGGGCACTTCACATAAAGGTTCGGCTTCGTGTGCCAGATCTTGATGCCGTTCTCGTCCTCCAGCGTGAAATACAGGTCGACCTCGCGGTTCAGGCGGAACTCGTCCTGAAAGATCCGGCGCGCCACTGCTTCGCAGGCCTTGAGCACGCCCTGCAGGTCGTCGCTCTCCAACGGCTGGGTTACGCGCTGGGGATCATGTTTGCCGCGATAGATGACGACAAGCTGCTGGCCGCCGCCGCGCAGATCCTCGATATCGGTGGCAAGTATCTTCAGACTGTAGATCTCAGTCGACATGGGACGCTCCTTCCGGGGCAGGCCGAAGGGCCGACCTCCCAACTATTTTGGCGAGGCGAGCCGATGCCGGTCGATCCAGAGAAAGCCTGCGCCTACACCTACAAGATAGCGCGCGATTGCGATATTACCAACCGGTGTATCGAAAAACTGCAGAATGCAGCATGCGCGCCCTCTGACGGGGGCCGAAGAAAGGCGAGCCATGACAAGACGCATCTGGGACGATTTTCTCACCGAAAAGGACAAGCGCATCTATCATCTCGCTGGCTACGGCAAGCGGGGCGGGTTCGGCACGCGGCCGGCGCTTTTCATCATCGATGTGCAATATAACTTCTGTGGCGATGCCCCCGGCGAAACTCACGAGGACGGGCTGCAGCAATACCGCACACACTGCGGTGAGGCCGGATGGAAAGCCGTGCCGCATATCGAGCGCCTATTGAAGATCGCGCGCGCGCGCAACCTGCCGGTCTTCTACACCCAGAGCGAACGGCGCCCCGACATGATCGACAGCGGGGTGCAGACCGGCAAGAGCCACCGCGGCCACGAACGCACCTCGACCGAGGGCACCCACGCCACCCAGACCGTCGCCCCCCTCGCGCCTCGGCCCGAGGATATCCTGATCGGCAAGCGCAAGCCCTCGGCCTTCTTCGGCACGATTTTCATGAGTCATTTGAACTTTCTGGATGTCGATACGCTGATCCTGACGGGCTGCACCACGTCGGGCTGCCTGCGGGCGACAACGGTCGATGCCTATTCCTACAATTTCAAGGTGGTGATCCCCGAGGAAACGGCCTTTGACAGGTTCGAGGCGAGCCACGCCATGAATCTGTTCGATCTCAACTGCAAATATGCCGATGTCATCCCAACCGACGAGGTCGCGGCCTATCTGGAAGGCCTGCCGGTCCGCGAGACTGGCGGAGCGTGACCGTTCAGCACGATCCGGCCGTTGCCGAAATCGCCTGCGAAATGGCGTCCTTGGTCAGGGCGATATCCTCGGGGCTGTGCTCGGCCGACAGATAGATCAGACCTCGGCCGATGATCTGGACACCAGCCGCCAATAACGCCCCTGCAAAGGCGGCATTGGCGGCGCGGTCCATCCGAACGGTATCGGAAAGCCGGGCGATATCGCCCCGGCCGACGAAGACCTGCACCGCAGAGCCAGCGCGCAACACGCTGATCGGCAGGCCCGCGCGCCCGGCTTCGGCCCGGATGAAGGCGGCAAGGTCTTCGGCCATGGCGTCGATTCGCGGAAAAATGGCGCCTTCATGGTCACGCAGATGGCAGATGCAGGCCACCGCAGCAGCGGCCGAGACCGGGTTGCCATTGAACGTGCCACGTTGCAGCAAACGCCCACTGGCCACCGGCTCCATCGCCGCGGCGCTGCCCGCCACGGCGCTTATCGGAAAACCCGCGCCCATCGCCTTGCCGATAACGCTGAGGTCAGGCGTCACGCCGAGACGGCCCTGCGCACCGCCGAGGCCCAGCCGATAACCGGTGATCACCTCGTCGAAAATCAACACCGCCCCGGCGGCCAGGGTGACCTCTCGCGCAGTTTCCAGAAACCCCGGGGACGGCAGGAAACAGCCCCCGTTCACCGCCACGGGCTCCAGCAAGACGGCTGCGATGTCGGGGCCGATCGCGGCGCGCAGGCCTTCCGCATCACCCCAGTCCAGCAGCGTGCTCGAAGCCGTGGCGGCCGGGTCCTGCCCGAGAGTGTCGGGACCGTCGTTGCCGGGGCGCCCGCCCGAATGGACCGTGTCGAACCAGCCGTGATAATTGCCCCGAAACCGGATGATCCGCACGCGCCCGGTGGCGGCGCGGGCGATGCGCAAGGCCAACTGAATCGCCTCGGAGCCGGAGCTGACGAAAGCCGACAGCTCGGCCGAGGGCAGGGTTTCGGTGATCAACTCGCCCAGCAAGGCCTCGCCGCGATGGTTGCTCGCGGTGCGCAAGCCACGGCCCATCTCGGCCATCACCGCGGCGATCACCGGGCTTGGGCTGTGGCCAAGGATCAGAGGCCCGTAGCCCAGCGCGTAATCGATGAAGCGCCGACCCGAGATGTCCCATAGATGGGCGCCCTCGGCCCGTTCAGCGACCAGTGGCGCAGGCAACTGGTTGCCCCGCGGGGTCGAGGAGGTGCCATAGGCAACCGAGCGCAGCGCCCGTGCACGCCATTCGAGGTTCGCTGACACGAAATCCGGGGCTGGGTCCGCCATGCTCATGTCTCCACCGCATCCTCGGCAGGAAAGGCGAGCGCCGCTTCTGGCGCGAAATGCACCGCCACCTCGGCCCCCGGAGACGGGCAGTCGGGACGGGCGGCTTTGGGCAGCCGCGCCGAAAGCCGCCCGATCGCGGGCACATCGACGACAACGCGCAGATGATCGCCCTGATAGATCACGTCGGCCACGATGCCCCGCAGGCAGTTTTCCGTGGCCTCGCCCAATGTCACCTGCTCGGGCCGCACCAGCACCTGGGCATCGCCCCCATCGGGCAGCCCCTCTGGGCAGCACAGCGCGACCAGTTGCGATCCGGCAGGGCAGCGCAGGCGCAGCCGCGCGCCGTCGCGCGCCTCTACACGCGCCGGAAGCGCGTTGTTTTCACCCATGAAGCGGGCGACGAAGGCGTTTTCGGGATGGTCATAGACCCGATCGGGCGGACCTACCTGCTGAATGCGGCCATCGTCGAAAATCGCGATCCGGTCCGACATGGTCATTGCCTCGGTCTGGTCATGGGTGACGTAAAGCATCGTCAGCCCCAGACGCTCGTGCAGTTCCCGGATCTCCAGCTGCATATGCTCGCGCAATTGTTTGTCGAGCGCACCGAGCGGCTCGTCCATCAGCACCATGCGCGGCTCGAACACCAGCGCACGGGCCAGAGCGACCCGCTGCTGCTGGCCGCCCGAAAGCTGAGCGGGTCGCCGGTCGGCGACCGCGCCAAGCCGGATCATGTCGAGTGCGCGCTCCACCCGCCCGGGGATCTCGGATTTCGCGAAGCGGTGCATCCGCAAGGGAAAGGCGAGGTTCTCGGCCACCGTCATGTGCGGAAACAGCGCGTAGTTCTGAAACACCATGCCGAAGTTGCGCCGATAGGTCGGCATGTCGTTGATCCGCTGCCGAGCGAAGAGGATGTTGCCGGCTGTCGGCGTCTCGAAGCCCGCCAGCATCATCAGCGTCGTGGTCTTGCCCGATCCGGACGGACCGAGAAGCGTCAGAAACTCGCCCTCGGCGATGCCCAGATGCAGATCCTTGACCACGCGAAGAATGCCGTCGTAGCTTTTCTGAACGCCGTCAAAACGGACAAGGGCGGGATCGGGGGCGGCGTCGGTCATTGCCGTGCTCCTCCCTGCAGTCGTGTGGCGTAGTTGCGCGCCGCCTCGGAGATCAGCAACAACACCACCGACAGAACGACCATGATCACGGCAGAGGCCGCGATGGTGGGGCTCAGCATCTCGCGCAGGCCGGCGAACATCTGCCGCGGCAGGGTGAATTGCCCGGGGCCCGTCAGGAAAATCGCGATCACCAGTTCATCGAACGAGGTGGCGAATGCAAAGACCGCTCCGGCGATCACCCCCGGCAGGATCAACGGCAGGACCACCTCCCGGAAGGCCTGCACCGGTGTCGCCCCGAGCGACAGCGCAGCCCGCACAAGGGTCATGTCGAGCGTCTGCACCGCCGCCAGCACCGTAATCACCACATAGGGCGCGGCAACGATGACATGGGCGATCACGAGGCCGGTAAAGGTGTTGGTCAGCCCCCATGCCGAGAACGCCACATACATCGACGATGCCGCCACGATCACCGGCACGACCATGGGCAGCGACAAGATTACCAAAACGGTCTTCTTGCCCGGAAATCTCGCCATGTTGAGCCCGAATGCGGCCAGTGTGCCCAGTGTCGTCGCGATCACCATGGTGAATCCGCCAACGACAAAACTGTTGCGCGTCGCCTCCAGCCAGCGGCCGGCGGTAAAGAAATCCTCGTACCAGCGCAGCGACCATCCCGGCGTCGGCAGCGTCAGGATCTCGCCCGACGAGAAGGACAGCGGAAAGATAACCACGATGGGCGAGACCAGAAACACCAGCACCAGCACCGCGAAGATCCGGATTGCCATCATCATCAGACCCGCGCCCCCAGATTGAGCCCCGGCAAGACCCGTGCCGCCGCCACCACCAGAAGCCCTGTCAGGATCAGCAGCAAAAGCGACAGCGCCGCCGCCATGCCGAGGTTGATCGAGGTATTGGTGAAATAGGCGATGTAATAGCTCACCATCTGGTCGCGCAGCCCGCCCACGAGAACCGGCGTGATGTAGAAGCCGACCGAAAGCATCAGCACCATGACCGCGCCGGCAGCGACACCCGGCATCGTCATCGGGAGATAGACCAACAGGAATTGCTGCCACGGCCGGGCACCCAGCGATGCCGCAGCCCGCACGTAGTCCGGGCGGATACGCTTCATCACCGCCAGCAGCGGCAATATCTGGAACGGCAGGAGCACATGCACCATCGCCAGATAGACCGCCGGGCGGGTGAAGATGATCGCCTGCGGTGTATCGATCACACCGGTGGCCAGAAGTGCCGCGTTGATCGGCCCCTCCCGTTGCAGCACGATGAACCACGCGGTGCTGCGCACCAGAATCGAAATCCAGAACGGCACCAGGACGCAAAGCAGCGCGAGCCCCTCGGCCCGGCCCCGCAGCGTGGACAGGAACCATGCCGTCGGATAGCCCAGAAGAACCGCAAAGACCGTCACCCAGAGCGAGATGATGAAGGTGCGCAGAAAGAGTTCGCGAAAGATCGCCTGTTGCGGATCGACAGGGATGATGCTGCCGTCGGCGGCCATGCGCAAATCCATCGCGCGCAGCAGATAGGTGGCGGTGTAAGGGTTGGAATGGGTCTGCAGCAGTTGCCAGACCTCCGGCTCGCCCCAGACAGCGTTCAGTGCGGGCAGCGACTCGGAATAGGGCGCCTGCAGCCCCTCGGCGGCACGACGCGCGCCCGATATGATCGACCGCATCCCCGTCTGTTCGAAATTCAGCCGCCGGACGAGGCCACCAAAGACGCGGTTGTCCTGCGGCGAGAGCAGATCCTCGACAAACGCAGCATAGACGGCCTCGTCGGGCAGGCCATCGCCCGACCATTGGCCAAGCGCTGCGGTCGTGCGCGGCAGGGCCGCCGTCACTTCGGGGTTGTCCACCGCCTTGAACGCCGTCGTGCCGAGCGGCAGCACAAAGCCCACGATCATCAGCAGCAGAAGCGGCGCGACAAGCAGGACAGCCAGTCTCGAATTGCGATCCATTGCCTGCCTTTTCGGGCCGATGGGGCGGTTTTCGGGGCGGCGTCGAGGTTCCGGCGCCGCCCCCCTTTCGGTCGTGCCAACCGGCACGACGGCTTCAGGGCTGGCTCAGTTCGCGGCCCATGCGGCGAAACGTGCCTCCAGATCGTCGCCGTATTCGATCCAGAACTCGGTATCGATAAACAGGCCCGTATCGGCGTGGTTCAGCACCATCCCGGGATTTGCAGCCTGAACCTCCGGATCGGAATTCACCTCGATATTCGCCGGCGAGATCGGCCAGACCGCGGCCTGATTGCGAAGCTGATCGGCATCAGTGATCCAGTCGATCATCCGCATCGCCTCTTCGGTGTGGGGCGAGCCCTCCACCACCGTCCAGAAGTCGATGGAATAGATCAGCGTGTTCCAGAGCATGTTGTAGGGCATGTTCTCTTCGTCGATCGCACGCAGGATACGCCCGGTATAGGCCATCGCGTATTCGACCTCGCCCGACCCGACGAACTGGAGCGGCTGCGCGCCGGCGGTCCACCAGACGATGTGGTCCTTGATCTCGTCGAGTTTGGCGAAGGCGCGGTCCACGCCCTCGGGAGTCGCCAGCACGGTGTAGACATCCTCGCGCGCCACGCCGTCGGCCATCAGCGCGGCCTCCAGCGACATACGCGGCCCCGTCCGCATGGAGCGCATGCCCGGGAATTGTTCGATATCCCAGAAATCGGCCATGTCCTTCGGACCTTCGGGCGACCGCTCGGTGTCGTAGAAGACGGTAACGCCAAAGCCCGTTGCACCGACGCCGCAATCGTGGACGCCCGAGGGGATAAGCTTGTCGGCATTCACCACCGACCAGTCGATCGGCGCGAAAACACCATCCTCGCAGCCGCGCACCATGTCCGGCGCCTCGACCATCACGATATCCCATGTCACGTCACCGGCTTCGACCATGGCGTAGATACGCGCCATCTCGCCGTTGTAGACGTCATCGGTCACGCCGATCCCGGCATGGGCGGCATAGGCCTGAAACAGGTGCTCGCGCGCGGTGTCCTGATAGCCACCGCCGAAGCCGACGATGGTCAGGTCGCGCGCGCTCGCGCCGGTCGCCAAGGCTGTGGCCAGCGGCAGCGCCACCAACAGCGCGCGGGTTGATGTCTGGGTCGTCATGGTCTGGGCCCTCCGTGTTGGCCTTTGGGTTTGTGGCCTGTTGTCGTCATCCTGCCGCCAGTGGCGCAGCCTGCGCCAGCAGACATTCCCTTGAATGTATTATCTTCAATACCATTCGCATCTTTGCAACGATTCGTCTGGCCCGACGCAGCCGCAAGGACCCGGCGCGCATGCGCGGGCGCCGCGTTCTTGAGCACTTTCTGGAAACTGCGCCCGGATAGCGATGCGGCGCAGGGTGACGGGGTGGCAACGCTCACAGTCGCGGCACCCATTGCGGGCTGCTGTCGCCCGCTTCCCGCGACAACTCCACGCGGTATTCGTAGAAGCCGGGGTTGTAGTAGATGCGGATATGCTCCACCAGCCTGTCCTGATCGTCGAAGACCGCCCTCTGCATGCAGATCAGGGGCGCGCCCTCCGGAACCTCGAGATACCGCGCAAGCTCCGCCGTCGCGGCCACCGCCGTCAGCCGCTGATCGGCCCGGGCGAAAACGAACCCCTTCTCTTCCAGCGCGGCGATGACGGTTCGGTTGCCCAGCGTATCGCGCGACAGCAAAAGCGATTCGGGCGGCAGCACATGCACGACTGAATAGGAGAACGCGGCTCCGTCGGGCTTTCGGCGCGTCCGGCAGATGCGAAGACCCCTCTGGCCCGGCGCAAGCACGGGCGATCCGAGCAGATCCGGCGGGATATCCACCTCCGCGAATTCGTGCAGCGTCACCTCGGTCGTTTCGGCGAATTCGCGAATGTTGGTCTTGAAACCGGCGATCCCGTCGCCACCCTGCCCCGGCAGGATATCGGGGTTCACGAAAGTGCCGCGCCCGCGATGTCGGGTGATCAGGCCGGCCTCTTCCAGCAAGGCCATGGTATTGCGGATCGTCACCCGCGAAACATCGAAATCGGCGGCAAGATCCTGTTCGCTGGGCAGAACCACGCCCTTTTGCCAACGGCCCGCGCGGATCTTCTGCTCCAGCACGAGGAAGATGCGGTAATAGAGCGGCAGTGCATCGCGGATGCCCTTGGCTTTCCGCACCTCGGAGGTTTCGCCTGCCATCGCCGCCTTCCGTCACGCTGTCCTGCGTGACTATAGGCAAGCGCCGCCAGCGCGTCCATCCGGACGACACGGCCAACCCGTCTCAGCCCAGCCGCGCCGCCAGCGCCGGGGCGCAGCGGGCAAGGTTGGCGCCGGGCCCGAGACCCAGTTCGGACAGCAGCCACCACGCACAGCACAGATTCGACGACAGAAACGGCAGACGCCCGCCCTCTGCCCCGAAGCGCAAGCTCGCCGGGACGGTCAGCATACCCGTTCCGGTCATCACCACCGCATCGCAGCCGCCACCATCGACCCGTTCCAGCGCCGCGGCGACCTCGTCGGTGGTCAGGTCATAGGCGCGGAATTCCTCGGAAATGGTGACGATCTGCGCCACGTCCAGCCCCGCGGCCTGCCAGAAGGTCGCCGCACGCTCGGTCAACCATTCCGGATAGGGCGAAACCAGCGCGATCCGCGCCGCACCCAAAACGCCAAGCGCGCGCAGGATCGCAAGGCTCGCCGTGGCGACGGGATAGCCCGCCTCCAGCGACAGCACCCGACATTGCTCCGCATCGCCTTTCGGCATCATGCGATAACTCGGCCCCGTCAGCCCGACGACACCCGCAGCCATGCCCAGCGCGCCGAAACCGGTGAACCCCGGGCCATAAAGATCGGGATAGGCAAGGTTGCGCTCGTCCAGCGATGTGCCCGGCATGACCGGCAGGCGAGCCACATGCAGCCCAACCGCCTCGGGCAACAGGAAGCGCAATTCCGGTTCCACCGTCGGGTTGGCGGAAGGCACCAGCACCGACACCCGCGCAGTGGGCTGCAGCAGGGCAGCATCGACCGTCATTGCGCAGCCTCCCGCAGGCGCCCGCGCGGCGGGGCCATGTCGAGCATCGCCGCCCTTACCAGCATCTCGCGCGTGCGCCCCGGGTCGACCGCCATGGCCTGCACCTGCGCCAGCCAGTCGGCGCCGCCGGTCACCGCGCGGTCAGTGCGCGGCAAAAGCTCCTCTTCCGCCACCCGGCGCCGCGCCCGCGCGGCCTCCTGCGCCAGCGCCGGCCGCCCCTCGGTCAGAGCATCGGCAATCGCGCCCCCGATCGCATAGGCATCGTGGATCCCGCAGTTCATGTTCATCCCTCCGCGCGTATTCGTCAGATGCAGCGCATCGCCGATCAGGAACACCCGCGCCCCGCCATGCCCGGCCGCCAGCATTCGCCGCGCGCCGTAGATATCGAACTCGCGCAGGGTCAGCGGGCCGGCAAGCTGGGGGATGTAGCGGCGCACCTCGGGCATGTACCATTCCGGGCGAATGATCTTTTCTCGGTCGAAACCGGGGCTGAGGCGGATGATCACCCGCCAGCAATCGGGCATCTGCAACAGGCTGATGGAGCGGCCGTCCGGCCCGAAGATATAGCTGATCTGGCCCAGCCCCGGCAGCACCGCGGCCAGATCGTCAGTCACGACCAGCCGCAGCACCTGCCCGGGGTAATCGTGCCCCTCCATCCCGAGGCCCAGCGCCGCGCGAACCGCGCTATGGGCGCCATCGGCAGCCAGCACGTACTCGGCGGCGACCTTCCGCAGGCTGCCGTCGGGCGTTCGGCAGGTCACGGTGACGGCGCCTTGCCCCTCTGCCAGCACCTCGAAGGCCCAGCCGAAACGCAGATCGGCCGAAGGCATCTGTTGCAGCCGCTCCAGCAGCAGCGCAGTCAGCACCGATTGCTCCAGATGCAGCCGGTGCGGACAGGGGGTCTGGCCTTGCAGCAAATCAAGGTCGAATTGCGCCAGCACCGCGCCATCGGCGTTGCGATACTGGATTCGCTCCACGATCCGGCCGCGCGCGAGCATCTCGTCGAGCACCCCCAGTTCGCCGAGGATCTCCAGTGTCGGCGGATGGAAGGTGGATGCCTTGGAGGCCTTGCTGAGACCGTCGCGCTTTTCCAGCAAGAGGCAATCTACCCCCAGCCCGGCCAGACAGGCGGCGGCAGCCATGCCCACCGGCCCCGCACCCACAACGATGACCTGCCTGCGCTCCATTCCGGCCCTCTGCATTCGCGCCCTTCCGGTTCAATTCCTGCAGTAGTTTTATGTTTGATACAAGATACGTTTGTTATCCGATACGCGTGTCGGGCGGTCCGGCCCCGCATGTTTGCGGTCGGGCTTGCCACCTTCCGGCCGATCCGCCACCTTGGCGGCGAATTGCAACGGGAGCCTTCATGTCGAACGAAACGCCCTGCCCGCCCATCGCCGATGCCGAATGGCCGCAGGAACTGGATCATCTGCGCGGCGGTTTCGCCACCCGGCTGAACGTCTACCGGGTCATGGCCCATCACCCCGATCTGCTGGCCGCATGGGCGCCGCTCCGCGGCCATGTGGTGCAAGGCAGCGCGCTGGGGCAGGCGTTTTCGGAGATCGTGATCCTGCGCACAGGCCATCGGCTGGGCTCTGCCTATGAATGGGCGCATCATGTGTCGCGGGCGCGGGCGCTGGGGCTGAGCGATGCGCGGATCGCCAGCATCGCGGGGCCGCTGTCGGGCATGACGGAAGATGACGCGGCGCTCGCCGGGGCGGTGGATGCGCTTTTCGACGCCCATCGCCTTGCACCGGGGCAGGAGCGCGATCTGGCAGAGCGTTTCGGGCGCAAGGCCGTGTTCGATCTGGTCGCCACCGTGGCCTTCTATTCCACGCTGGGATACCTGCTGAACACCTACACCCCGCCGCTGGACACCGACATTGCCGAAGAGCTTGCCGCCCGCCCGCTGGACCCGGGCTGATGGCGCACGACACGTGCCTTAGAAACCGGGGTCGGCGCCTTCCTGCCACGCCTTCACGAGATTTCCGAACCGGGTGAAGCGGCCCTCGAAGGCCAATTCCACGCTGCCGATGGGACCGTGGCGCTGCTTGCCGATGATCACCTCGGCGCGGCCATGCACGGCCTCCATCGCGGCCTGCCACTGTGCCATCTTTTCCAGATCGTGGTCACCGGGTTTCTCGCGCTCGCGGTAATACTCCTCGCGATAGACGAACATCACCACATCGGCATCCTGCTCGATGGAGCCGGATTCGCGCAGATCGGCCAGTTGCGGGCGTTTGTCCTCGCGGTTCTCCACCTGCCGCGACAATTGCGACAGGGCGATGACAGGAATATCCAGTTCCTTGGCGATGGCCTTGAGGCCCTGCGTGATCTCCGACACTTCGTTGACACGGTTCTCCGACCGGCCGGATCCGCGCAGAAGCTGCAGGTAGTCGATGAACAGCACGTCCAGCCCATGGGTCCGCTTCAGCCTGCGCGCCCGGGCCGCCACCTGCCCGATCGGCAGGGCGGGCGTGTCATCGATGTATAGCGGGCAGGATTCCAGTTCCTTGGCGGCCTCGACCAGCCGGCGAAACTCTCCCTCCGTCATGTCGCCGCGCCTGATCTGCTCGCTCGGCACCTCGGCCGCTTCCGACAGGATCCGCGCGGCAAGCTGTTCGGCCGACATCTCGAGGCTGAAGAAGCCGACGACACCGCCGTTCACTGCCCCCTCGATGCCCGAAGGCAGGGTTCCCTTGCGATAGCTGCGAGCGATGGAAAAGGCCATGTTGGTCGCCAGCGAGGTCTTTCCCATGGAAGGCCGACCGGCAAGAATCAGAAGGTCCGAGCGGTGCAGCCCGCCCAGCTTGCGGTCCAGATCGATCAGCCCGGTCGAGACCCCGGCCAGCCCGCCATCGCGCTGATAGGCCGCCGCGGCCACATTGACCGCATCGGTCACTGCCTTCAGGAACGACTGAAAGCCGCGCGCAGCGTGGCCCTGCTCGCCCAACTGATAAAGCCGCTGCTCTGCATCCACGATCTGGTCGCGGGGCTCGACATCCACCTCCATCGTCGCTGCGCGGCTGGTGATATCGCGCCCCAGCGCCATCAGATCGCGCCTGATCGCCAGATCCTGAATCATCTGGGCGTAATCCCGCGCGGCGTAGGCCGAAATCGCCGCCCCGGCCAGCCGCACCAGATAGGCCGGCCCGCCAAGCGCCTTGAGTCCCTCGTCCTCTTCCAGAAACGCCTTGAGCGTGACCGGAGAGGCCAGCGCATTCTTCTGGATCCGCGCCGCGGCGATCTCGTAGATGCGGGCATGCAGCGGTTCGAAAAAATGCTCGGGCTTCACGATCGGGCTGACACGGTCATAGACATCGTTGTTTGTCAGAATCGCCCCCAGCAATTGCTGTTCGGCCTCGATGTTATGGGGCAGGTTCTCGGGCTCCTGCGCCGGCTGGGCCTGTGTGGCGATGCTGCGAACCTCGGTCACCTGCCTGCCTTTCGTTGAAATGCACCTCAGGGGCGAGGGTGTGCCCGATCCCGCGCACGGCGTCAAAATGTATAACTCTGTGGATGACCGCTGCGCCACCACATGTTGCGCTGCGCAGTCACAACGCGTCAACATCCATGCGTAAAATAGCTATTTCTGATAACCGCCGATTGCGCATGCAGGGCGGCGCGCCAAAGCGCCAACGCCCTGTATCCGAAGCGAAAGCGACGGCCCGAGGGTTTATCCCAGCAGCCGGCGGGCGATCACCTGCGCCTGAATCTCCGCAGCACCTTCGAAGATATTCAGGATCCGCGAATCGCACAGCACCCGGCTGATCGGGTATTCCAGCGCAAAGCCGTTGCCGCCGTGGATCTGCAGGCTGTTGTCCGCCGCGGCCCATGCCACACGCGCAGCCAGAAGTTTCGCCATCCCGGCTTCCAGATCGCAGCGCCGGTCGGCGTCCTTTTCCCGGGCGCTGAAATAGGTCAGTTGACGGGCAACCATGATTTCCACCGCCATCATCGCCAGTTTCGACGCGACGCGCGGAAACTCCACAAGCGCCCGGCCGAACTGCCGGCGCTCGGTCGCATAGCCCAGCCCCAGTTCCAGCGCGTTCTGCGCCACCCCGACTGCCCGCGCGGCGGTCTGGATGCGGGCGCTTTCGAAGGTCTGCATCAGTTGCTTGAAACCCTGACCCTCAACCCCGCCCAGCAGGTTTTCGGCCGCGACCTCGAAGCCGTCGAAGCCGATCTCGTATTCCTTCATCCCGCGATAGCCCAAAACCTCGATCTCGCCGCCGCTCATGCCTGGCACGGGAAAGGGCTCTGCATCGGTGCCGGGGGTCTTTTCGGCCAGAAACATCGAGAGGCCGCGGTAATCGGTGCTTTGCGGATCGGTCCGCGCCAGCAGCGTCATCACATGGGTGCGCGCGGCATGGGTGATCCACGTTTTGTTGCCGGTGACGCGATAGCTCTCGCCCTCCCGCACGGCACGCGTGCGCAGCGCGCCGAGGTCCGATCCGGTGTTTGGTTCGGTGAAGACGGCGGTGGGCAGAATCTCGCCGCTCGCAAGCCCCGGTAGCCAGCGTTCCTTCTGCGCGTCGGTCCCGCCGCCAAGGATCAGTTCCGCCGCGATCTCCGTCCTTGTGCCGAGGCTGCCGACACCGATATAGCCGCGCGACAATTCCTCCGAAACCACCACCATCGACAGTTTCGACATGCCGAGCCCGCCGAGGTTTTCCGGAATCGTCAGGCCAAAGACCCCCATCTCGGCCAGTTCGTCGATCACGTCCAGGGGGATCAGTTCGTCCTTCAGGTGCCAGTCATGGGCATGCGGAACGATCCGGTCATCGCAATAGCGGCGGAACTGCTCGCGGATCATGTCAAGCTCGTCGTCGAGTCCCGTCGCGCCGAAGGTGGCGCGAGCACGATCCTGCTGCATCAGGGTGACAAGCCGGCGTCGCGCCTCGTCAGTATTGCCGCGCTGCGTCAATATCTGCACCTCGGGGGTGATCAGCGCCGCGACCTGCTCGGGTGCAAGCCCCATGTCCTGCGGGCGCATGATCTCGCCCTGGCTCATGGGGATGCCGCCCGCAAGCTGCGCGAGGTATTCGCCAAAGGCAATCTGCTGGATCAGCGCCTCCATCTCGCCAAATGCGCCCGCGGCCGACAGCTGTTCGGCCCAGCCCTGCATCTGGCGCAGCGCTTCGGCACAGGTCGCGGTCCATGCCAGCCCGTGCGCGGCGGTCTGGTGCGCATCGAGCCGCGCCACGGACAGCCGCCCCCCTTCGACCACCTTGCCCCGGACAGTCTGCACCGCCGCGTCGAGATACGCATGCACCGCAGGGATCGCAGCACCGGTCAGCGTCAGCAGATCGGGCAACAGCGCATCTGCCGCGTCGCGGGGCATCGTCTGGCCATCATGGGGCATGAAATTCTCCTTCGCCTAGTGTGGCGGAGATAGGGCTTTTGCAGGTGCGGCGCAACAAAAATTCTCTCTGCGCGCTTCTGACGAAGGAAAATGTCGCGCCCATCACACCCCTTCCCCCGCCTGGCCCGTCGGGGTAAGCCAGAACACCCGAAGGCCGAGACGGACAGAGCGATGATCGAGGCAATCTCTGCCGGGCTGCCGGCCTGGGCGCTGGTTCTGGCCATGGCGATCACGCTCTTTGCCGGGTTCGTCAAGGGCACCATCGGCTTCGCGATGCCCATGATCATGATCTCGTTCTTCGGGTCGTTCATGTCACCGACCATGGCGCTGGCCGGACTTATCCTGCCGACGCTGGTGACCAACGTACAGCAGGCGTTCCGCTTCGGCCTGCTGTCGTTTCTGGACGCCGCGCGCCGATACTGGCGCCTGATCGTCGCGGTGATCGTCTGCATCGTGATTTCGGCGCAATTCGTGATGGCCGTTCCGCAGCGCCTGCTGCTGGCGGCGCTCGGCGTGTCGGTCTGCCTCTTTGCAGGGGTGCAGCTGCTGGGACGCAGCCTCGCTCTGCCGATCGAGAACCGCAACCGCGCGGAATGGGCGTTGGGGATTGTCGGCGGGCTTTACGGCGGGGTTTCGGGGGTGTGGGGGCCACCGGTTCTGGTCTATCTTCTGTCGATCCGCGCGCAGATGCGCGAACTCGTTCTCGTGCAGGGGGTGATCTTCCTGCTTGGCGCAGTGGTGCTGACGGCGGCACATCTGCAATCGGGGGTGCTCAACGCACAGACGCTGCCGTTTTCGGCCGCACTGATCGTGCCCGGGGTTGTGGGCATGCTGATCGGCTTTCGGCTGCAGGACAGGCTCGATCCGGAAAGGTTCCGATGGTGGACCCTGTTTCTGCTGCTGCTGACGGGGCTGAACCTGCTGCGCCGGGCGCTGACCGGTTAGGCGGCGCACCCGCGCCGGTTTCTGGACAGTTTCATGTCCCGCAATCCCGCGCTAAGGAGCCGCATGCCCGAACGTCTGACCGATATCTACGATGCCGCCATCTCCGAACGGGGCCTGCGCCCGGATCCGGCACAGCGCGCCGTGCTGGAAGGGCTGGAACCGCTGCGCGCAGCGCTTCAAGCGCCTGCACCACAGGTCCGCACCGGCACTCTGGCGAGCCTGTGGCGCAGGCCGAACCCGCCGCCGGCGCCGCGCGGGCTTTATCTTTGGGGCGGGGTCGGGCGCGGCAAGTCGATGCTGATGGACTTGTTCTTCGACGCGGTAGCCTCCGAGGCCAAGCGCCGGGTGCATTTCCACGCCTTCATGCAAGAGGTGCATGCCGCGATTCACAAGGCCCGCGCACGCGGGGTCGACGATGCGCTGGCGCCGGTCGCCGCCAATATCGCCGAGGGGCTCCGGCTACTG
>SKUV01000055.1 GCA_007129775.1 Paracoccaceae bacterium
CGATCAGCGCAGGTCCTCGGGCAGCAGTGCCTCGGGGATGCTCTGATAGCAGACCGGGCGCAGCCAGCGCCGGATCGCCATGGTGCCGACGCTGGTCGCGCCGAAATTGGTGCTGGCCGGATAGGGGCCGCCGTGCACCATTGCATCGCAAACCTCGACCCCGGTGGGAAAGCCGTTGGCCAGAAGCCGGCCGGCCTTGCGTTCCAGCACCGGCATCAGGGCGCGGGCCTGTTCGGTGTCGCCCTCGTCCATGTGCAGCGTGCAGGTCAGCTGCCCTTCCAGCCCGGCGGCGACCTGCTGCATCTGGTCGAAATCGCGCAGCCGCACCACGAGGCCGAGCGGGCCGAACACCTCTTCGCCGAGCGCGTGATTGGCCAGCCAGTCGTCGCCCGACACTTCGAAAAGATAGGGTGTTGCGTTGCGCCGGTCGCACATGCTGGTGAGCAGTTCGCGCACCCCGGCGCCGCCCGCGACCCGCTCGCGCCCGGCGCGATAGGCCTCGGCGATGCCGTCGGTCAGCATGGTCTGGGGCTCGACACCGGACAGTGCCCCGGTCGCCGCCTGCACGAATTCGTCGGCGCCCGCGCCTTCGATCACCAGCGCGATGCCGGGATTGGTGCAGAACTGGCCCGCGCCCATGGTCAGCGAGCCTGCCCAGCCGCGCCCGATCTCGTCGCCCCGGGCGGCGAGGGCGGCGGGCATCAGGAACATCGGGTTCACGCTGCCCAGTTCGCCGAAAAACGGGATCGGCTCGGGCCGCGCGGCGCACAGGTCGAACAGCGCGCGCCCCCCGCCGAGCGAGCCGGTAAAGCCCACCGCCCGGATCACCGGATGCTGCACCAGCGCGGTGCCGGTGTCGCGCTTGCCGCCCTGGATCAGCGAAAAGACGCCCGGGTCCATCCCCTGACTGGCGATGGCCGCGGCGATGGCCTCGGCCACGATTTCGCTCGTTCCGGGATGGGCGGAGTGCCCCTTGACCACCACCGGGCAGCCCGCCGCCAATGCCGAGGCCGTGTCGCCCCCGGCGACCGAGAAGGCCAGCGGAAAGTTCGACGCGCCGAACACCGCCACCGGGCCGATGGGGCGCTGCACCAGTTTCAGATCGGGCCGGGGCAGGGGCGCGCGGTCGGGCAGGGCGGGGTCGTGGCGGCGGTCGAGGTAATCGCCGGCCTCGATATGGCGGGCGAAAAGGCGCAACTGGCCGGTGGTGCGCCCGCGCTCGCCCTGCAACCGGGCCTCGGGCAGGCCGGTCTCGGCGCTGCCGATGGCGGTGATCGCCTCGGCCCGGGCCTCGATCTCGTCGGCGATGGCATCGAGAAACGCCGCCCGCGCCGCCCGGCTGGTCTGGCCGTAGCTGGCGAATGCGGCCTCGGCGGCGTTGCAGGCGCGATCCACCAGCGCGGGCGAGCCCATGGCGAAATCATGGGCCGGACCATGGGCGGGGGCGTTCTGGAACTGCCCCTCGCCCGCGACCCATTCCCCTGCGATCAGATGCTTGCCCTTCGGTGTCCATGCCATTGCTTCTTCTCTCCTTGCTCTCGTCGCCGGCACGGCGGCGCGCGCCTCAGCGCCCGGTCCGCTCGCGCCATTCGGCGTATTTCTTCTGGTTTTCGGGATCGGTCAGCGGATAGAGCCCGAGGATGCCGGCGCCGGCTTCCACCTGTTCGAGCACGAAATCCTCGTAAATCTCCATCTCGGCGCATTCGGCGGCGATTTCGTCGGTCAGTTCCGCGGGGATCACCATGACCCCGTCGCGGTCGCCCACTAGCACATCCCCGGGAAAGACCGCCACCCCGCCGCAGGCGATGGGCACATTGAGATCCAGCGCCTCGTGCAGCGTCAGGTTGGTGGGCGCCGAGGGGCCGGAACAATAGGCCGGCATGTCGAGGCTCCGTATCCCCTCCACATCGCGATAGCCCCCGTCCGACACCACCCCGGCCGCCCCGCGCAGCGCCAGCCGCCGCAGCAGGATGGAGCCGGCTGTCGCGGCCCGGCCGTCGCCGCGCGCATCCATCACCAGAACATGGCCCTCCGGGCAGGTTTCGATGGCCACCCGCTGGGGGTGTTCGCGGCTCTGGAAGACCTGCATCTTGTTGCGATCCTCCCGGGCGGGGATATAGCGCAGGGTGAAGGCCTGCCAGACCATCCGCGCGCATTCGGGGTTGAGCCGCGCCACCCCCTGCATGAACTGGTTGCGCAGCCCGCGCTTGTAAAGCGCGCTGGCCACAGAGGCGGTGGACACGCCGCGCAGGACGTCGCGCGTGGCGTCGGACAGGACATAGTCGGTCATTCTCGACCCCCCTCAGATCAGCTTGTTGTCTTGCAGAAACCGCATCATGCGGGCGTGCTGCGCGTCGCTCAGCGGCCATGCCGCGGGCGGGCGCGCGGGGCCGCAATCTTGCCCCGTGGCCTGCAGCGCGGCCTTCACGCCGGTGACGTTGGTGCCGTTCATCTCTTCGGCGCGGATTTCCTCGAAGGCGCGCATCCCGGCGATCAGGCGGTTGGCCTGCTGGTAATCGCCGGCCTCCAGCGCCGCGTGGATGGCCATGGAGCGTTCCGGCCAGACATTGACCAGCCCCGAGGTGAAGCCGCGCGCGCCCACGGCATAGAAGACCGGCGCCCAGATCTCGGCCAGCCCGCCGACCCATGTGATCGACGGATCGCAGGCCGCGATCGCCTCGGCGAGCTTCAGCGGGTTGGGCGTGGCCCATTTCACCCCGCGCACGTTTGGCACGGCACAAAGATCGGCGATGGCCCTGGTGCCGATGGCGTCGTTGCGCAGATAGAGCATCATCGGCAGCCCGCCCGAGGCGTCGTTGACCGCGTGCAGGTAATCCACGATGCCGCGCGGGGCGACGAAGGGATCGGGCAATTGATGCACCATCACGCCCGCCGCTCCGGCCTCGGCGGCGGCACGGGCGACGGTGGCGGCATCGTGCAGCCCCCGGCCCACCCCCACCAGCACCGGCGCGCGGCCCGCGACCATCGCCACCACCTCGCGCGCCATGGTCGCGGCCTCGTCCGTGGTCAGGGAATAGAATTCGCCGGTGTTGCCGTTGGCCACGGGCAGATGCATGCCCGCGCCCAGCGCCCGGTCGATGATCGGGGCGAGGCGCGCTGGCGCGATCTTGCCGGCCGCGTCATAGGGCGTGACCAGAATGCCGGAGATCCCGGAAAGCGCGGTGTCGAGCGTCATGGCGTGTCCCTCTCAGAAAATGTCCGGCTCGCCCGCCGCGCGTCCGAATTCGCGGGTCAGGAAGTCGAAATCGCAGCCCTGATCGGCCTGTGTCACATGTTTGGAGAACATCCAGCCCCAGCCCCGTTCAAAGCGCGGCTCGGGCGGGGGCAGGGCGGCGCGGCGAGCCTCAAGCTCTGCCTCGTCCACCAGCATGTCGAGCCGCCGCGCGGGCAGGTCCAGCCGCACGATATCGCCCGTGCGCAGCAGCGCCAGCGGCCCGCCGACATGGGCCTCGGGCGCCACATGCAGCACGCAGGCCCCGTAGGAGGTGCCCGACATCCGCGCGTCCGAGATGCGCAGCATGTCGCGATGCCCCTGCCGGATCAGCGCCTTGGGGATCGGCAGCATCCCCCATTCGGGAAAGCCCGGCCCCCCCAGCGGCCCCGCGTTGCGCAGCACCATCACATGATCGGGCGTGACGTCCAGGTTTTCGTCATCCACCGCCTTCTTCATCTCGGGGTAGCTGTCGAAGACCAGCGCGGGGCCTTCGTGGACATGGTATTTCGCTTCGCAGGCGGCGGGTTTGATCACCGCGCCGTCGGGGCACAGGTTGCCGCGCAGCACCGCCAGCGAGCCTTCGGCATAGACCGGGTTCGACAGCGGGCGGATCACGTCGTCATTATGGACCTGCGCGCCCTCCAGCGCCTCGCCCAGCGTCTGGCCCGAGACGGTCAGGCAGGACAGGTCCAGCCGTACGGCCAGTTGCGCCATCAGCGCGCGCAGGCCGCCGGCGTAATAGAAATCCTCCATCAGATAGTCGCTGCCCGAGGGGCGGACATTGGCAATCAACGGCGTGGTGCGCCCCAGCGCGTCGAGGTCGTCGAGCGTGAGCGCCACGCCCGCGCGCCGGGCCATGGCGATCAGATGCACCACGGCATTGGTGGAACAGCCCGTGGCCATGGCCACGGTCGCGGCGTTCTGGACCGATGCCGGGGTCACGATGCGGTCGGGCGTGAGGTCTTCCCAGACCATCTCCACGATCCGGCGGCCGCAGTCGCTGCCCATGCGCTTGTGCCCGCTGTCCACCGCCGGGATCGACGAGGCGCCGGGCATCGTCAGCCCCATGGCATCGGTGATCGCGGTCATGGTGCTGGCCGTGCCCATGGTCATGCAGACCCCGGCCGAGCGCGCGATACCCCCCTGCAGCCCCTGCCATTCGTCATCCGAGATATTGCCCGCGCGCCGCTCGTCCCAGTATTTCCACGCATCCGAGCCCGACCCGAGGACCCGGCCCGCGAAATTGCCGCGCAGCATCGGCCCCGCGGGCAGGTAGATGAACGGCACGCCCGCGCTGAGCGCCCCCATCACCAGGGCCGGGGTGGTCTTGTCGCAGCCGCCCATCAGCACCACCCCGTCGAGCGGGTGCGAGCGGATCTGCTCTTCGGTCTCCATCGCAAGCAGGTTGCGGTAGAGCATCGAGGTGGGCTTGGTGAAACTCTCATCCACCGACAGCGCCGGCAGTTCCACCGGAAACCCTCCGGCCTGCAGCACGCCGCGTTTCACATCCTGCGCCCGTTCGCGGAAATGCGAATGGCAGGAATTCAGTTCGGACCATGTGTTCAGGATGCCGATCACCGGCTTGCCCATGAAATCGGTCTCGGAGTAGCCCAGTTGCATCAGGCGCGAGCGGTGACCGAAGCTGCGCAGATCGTCGGGCGCGAACCAGCGCGCGCTGCGCAGGGTCTCGGGCGTCTTGCGGGGGGGCGGTGTGGTGTTCGGGGGCATCGGATGTCCTGGCTTGTTGCGGTCTGTCGGGCCGATGGTCGCAGCGCTGGGATCAGGCCGCAAGATGGGCGTCGATATAGTCGTGGTCGATATCCTGCCCGAGCCCGGGCGTATCGCGTAGATGCACGAAACCCTCCGCGTCCATCTCGTCGTCGATCCGGCGCAGATAGGCGGGCGGCGCGTCGTAATCGAGAAACGGATGCAGCAGGCCGCGTTCGTAATAGGTGGTGTTGGGGATGGCGGCGCAGACTGCAAGGTTGCCCGCGCCGGTGCCGTGCACCTCGCAGGACATGCCGAAGCCTTCGGCGATATGGGCGCATTTCAGCGCAGGACCGATCCCGCCCACATCCCAGACCCCGGTACGCAGCATGTCGCAGGCCCCGCCCGCGGCCCATTCCGCGCGGGTCCAGTATTTGCCCGTCATCGTCTCGGGCCCGAGGATGTTGAGCCGCGGCAGGTTCCCGCTCAGCCATTTGTAGGACGACAGCGACGCCTCCTCCATGCATTCCTCCATCCACAGAAAGCCGAGCTCTTCCAGCTTCTGGCCCAGCCACAGGCTGTCGGCGCGGCTGTACCAGTGGTTGGGGTCGAGCATCAGGGGGATGTCGGGGCCCACGGCCTCGCGCACGGCGGCGCAGGCGGTGTAATCCATCTGCACATTCGGCGCGCCGGGGATGGGCGGCATCCATGTGTGCAGCTTCACCGCCTTGTAGCCGCGTTCGCGCACCAGCCATTCGGCGAAACGGCCGTAATCCTCGGGCGTGGCGAGGCCGCCTTCCAGATCGTCGCCGCACATGGTGCTGCCATAGGCTAGGATGCGGTCGCGATAGCCGCCGAGCAGCTTCCACACCGGCTGGCCCGCCGCGCGGCCGACCATGTCCCACAGCGCCATCTCCACCGCTGCGAGCACCTGATCGGTCAGCAGTGCGCCGCTGCCGCGCTGCGCCTTGTAGAGCCGGTGCCACAATTGCGCCGTGCGCATCGGGTCCGCACCCACAAGCGCGGGGCGGATGAAGGCATCGAGGATCGGCTCGCTCACCGTGGCGGGGGGCGCGATGATGTGGCCCTCGGTGCCGTCATCGGCGGTGATGGTCAGGCAGGCATTGGTGACGATGCGCTCCGGGCCAGGGTGGGCGTGGCCGTCGCTGTCGCGCGAGGTGCGTGTGCTGTAGGTGAAGCGCCGCACCCTGATTGCCTCGATCCGCATGGCCCGACCTCCCCGTTACGCCGCCGATATCGATGCCGCATCATATTATGACTTGGCGGGGTTGCAAGGCTTGTTGTATTACGACTTCGAGCAAAGCAGGAGGGAGCTTCATGGGACGCAAGATCGACAAGGTGCTGATAACCGGCGCGGCCGGCGCGCTGGGCAGCGCGCTGCGCAGCCATCTGGCCGGAGAGTTCGGCCTGCTTCGGCTCTCGGACATCGCCGAAATGCCGCCGGCCGGCGGGGGTGAAGAGGTCGTGACCTGCGATCTTGCCGACCGCGACGCGGTGGCCGCGCTCTGCGAGGGGATGGATGCCATCGTCCATATGGGCGGCTTCCCGCGCGAGGCGGATTGGGACACGATCCACCGCGCCAATATCCTCGGCGCGATCAACCTCTGGGAGGGCGCGCGCATCCAGGGCGTGGACCGGGTGATCTTTGCCAGTTCCAACCACGCCATCGGGCTTTACCGGCGCAGCCAGCGGATCGACCACACCACGCCAGCGCGCCCCGACGGGCGCTACGGGCTGTCCAAGGCCTTTGGCGAGGATCTGGCCGCGCTATACGCCTACAAGTTCAACGTGCGCGGCTTCTGCCTGCGCATCGGGTCGTGTTTCGAGGAACCCAGCAACGAGCGGATGCTGCACACATGGCTCAGCCGGCCCGATCTGGCGCGGCTGGTCCGCACGGGGCTGAGCGCCGATTACGTCTATGAAGTGGTCTATGGCATGTCCGACAATCCTGCCGGCTGGTGGGACAATTCGCGCGCCCGTGCGCTGGGCTATGCGCCGCAGGACAGCGCCGAAGACTGGCGCGACAAGGTCGAGGGGATCGGCCCCACCAACCCGATCGACGGCGCGTTTCAGGGTGGCAACTTCGCCTCCGACGAATTCGTCGGTGAACCGGATCGGGTGCCCTGATGTATCTGGGAACCCAATTCCGCCCCCGCCATGACGACGACCTGCGCCTGATGGCGCAATGCGGCGTGCGCCATGTCTGCATCGACCCGCCGGGCAATCCGCACGACTGGACGCGTGACATACTGGAGGCCCATCGTGACAAGCTGGCGAGCTTCGGGCTGGTGCTCGACATGGTCGAATTGCCCCTGCGCTCCAGACCCGTGGAGGAATCGCGCAGCCCGAACATCCTGCTGGGCCGCGAGCCCGAGCGCAGCCGCGAGATCGACAGTATCTGCCGCCTGCTGGAGGCCGTCAGCGCCGCCGGGATCCCGGCGGTGAAATACAATTTCAACCTGATCGGCATCCCACGCACCCCGGACGAACCCGGGCGCGGCGGCTCGATGAACGCGGCCTTCCGCTGGGACAAGGCCGATCAGGACGCGCCCCCGGGCCTTGCCGGCGTGGTGGACGAGGAGGAGAACTGGGAGCGGATCGCCCATTTCCTGCGCGCCGTGGTCCCGGTGGCCGAGGCCGAAAAGGTGCGGCTGGCCTGTCACCCGCACGATCCCTACACGCCGCCGGGCTATCGCGGGGTGACGCGGGTTCTGGGCACGGTCGAGGGGCTCAAGCGCTTCGTGCAGACCTGTGAATCGCCCTACCATGGCTTGAACTTCTGCCAGGGCACCGTGGCCGAGATGCTCGAAGACCCGGCTTCGGAAATCGACGCGGTGATCCGCTGGTTCGGCACGCGCGGCAAGCTGTTCAATGTCCATTTCCGCAATATCCGGGGCGGGCGGCTGTCGTTCATGGAGACATTTCCGGATGAGGGCGACATGGATATGGTCGCCTCGCTCAGGCTCTATCGCGAGGTGGGCTACAAATACATGATCATGCCCGACCACGCGCCCAAGGTTTCGGGCGCCGACCCGGACGGCCCGGCCTTTACCTTCTGCTATGGCTGGATCATCGGTGCCATGCAGGCACAGGGGATGGAGCCCTACGGCCCCGAGGGCGCGCCCCATTGGTAAGGCTTGCGCGGCCCGCATTCGCAACGAATGCGGGCCGCCGCTTCGGGCTCAGAGCCCGGCAACTCGTCTGACAGGTGCGCCCGCCACCGGGGCC
>SKUV01000165.1 GCA_007129775.1 Paracoccaceae bacterium
CCGCTCATTTCGGGCGCAGGAAAGAGCGGTCGGACTGGCCGAGGATGAACTCCGCCATTTCGCGCACATGGGGCGTGCTGGCCGCGGTGAGAATGCGCGCCGCCCGTTCCAGGAGTGCGCCATCGCCCGATGCGAGGTCCTGATAGGCCGCGCGCAGGGCCGCGATTTCCTCGCGCGGGACGCCGCGGCGCTTCAGCCCGACGAGATTGAGCCCGTCCACCTCGCCCCGCGGGCCCTGCACCAGCGCATGGGGGATCACGTCATGGGTGACCATCGTCACAGCGCCGATGATCGCGCCCTTGCCCACGCGCACGAACTGATGCACCCCCGACAGCCCGCCGACGATCACGTCATCGCCGATCACGCAATGTCCGGCCAGCGCCGCCTGATTGGCGAGGATCACCCTGTCGCCCACCTGCGCATCATGGCCCACATGGGCGCCGGTCATGAACAGGCAATCGTCGCCCACCCGGGTCAGGCCGCCGCCGCCCTCCGTCCCGATGTTGAGCGTCGCGCCCTCGCGGATGCGGCAGCGGGCGCCGACGATCAGGGCCGTATCCTCGCCGCGATATTTCAGGTCCTGCGGCACCTCGCCCACGCAGGCAAAGGAAAAGACGGTGCAACCGGGGCCAAGCCGCGTGCGCCCGGTCACCACCGCATGGCTTTTCACGATGCAGCCCGCGCCGAGGCTGACATGGGGCCCGATCACGACGAAGGGGCCGATCTCGCAGCCCTCGGCGATTTCGGCGCCGTCCTCGACGATCGCGGACGGATGGATACGGGCGCTGGGGTGGACCGCCATGCGCTACACCCTGGCCCCCGCACCGCCCGCGCTCAGGTCGATCATCGCGGTGAAATCGGCCGAGGCCGCGACCTCGCCCGCGACCTTGGCGACGCCTTCGAATTTCCAGACCCGGGACGAGCCGCGCCGCACCGTCACCTCCAGTTCCAGCACATCCCCGGGCACGACCTTTCGGCGGAACTTGCCGTTGTCGATGGCCATGAAATAGACCAGCGGGTCACGGTCCACGAGGTCGAGCGACAGCCCCACCAGAACCGCCGATGTCTGGGCCATCGCCTCGATGATCGTGACCCCGGGCATGATCGGCGTGCCGGGGAAATGCCCCTGAAAATGCGGCTCGTTGAAGGTGACGTTCTTGATCCCGGTGGCCGAAGTGCTCGGCACGATGTCGCGCACCTTGTCGATCAGCAAAAAGGGATAGCGGTGCGGAATGATGCGCTGGATCAGGTAAATATCGGCCTCGCGCGTGTCGGCCCAGCGGTTCGCACCATCCTCCATCCCGATACCCTTTCCCTGCACCTTGCGCCCCAGGGGGCGGTTGCGGCGACCCTGCGCCCGGTTACTGCCGCCGTCTTGCTAGCAACTCGCCCCTGCGGTGGCAAGGCGGGGCGCAGGTGGCCGGTGCGTCAGGGAAATCCCGGTGCCGCGCGCAGCATTCCGGTTTCGAGCCCGCGCCAGTTGCGCTGCACCGCGTCCAGGCGCTTGCGCGCCGCCGGGTGGCCGGCCTCCAGCACCCCGAGGTGCTGCAAGAGCGCGGTGATCGCCGCCTCCGAAGCCCGGGTCGCGCCATCGGCGATCTTGACCGCAAGGCCCATGCGCCGCTCGGGGATGATGGCCACGAAAACGCCCTCCGCCCCGGTCTTGAGCACCGCGCGCCCGCCCGTGGCCCGCATCAGTTCGGTGCAGGCCCGGCCTTCGCCGGCGACCAGTTCGGGCCGGGCGAGCATCGCCCGCCACAGGCGGCAGGCCGCCCGGTTGCGGCTGTCGCCCCCGGGATCGGCTGCGGCGAAAAAGGCCATGGCCCGGGCCAGCCCGGCAAGGCTGGTGGCGAAATTGGGCGCCGAACAGCCATCGATGCCATGGCCGGGGCTGACCTCTCCCGTCACCTCCTCGAAAGCGGCACGCACCGCGCGCTGCACGGGGTGGTCGGGCTCCACATAGTCCGGCCCGGCGCGCAGATGGCGGGCGAGCATCAGAAATCCCGTATGCTTGCCCGAGCAATTGTTGTGCATCTGGCAGGGCTCCGCCCCGGCGCGGATCAGCCCGTCCCGTTCCTCCGGATCGCGCGGCCAATGGGCGCCGCAGCGCAGATCCTGCGCGTCGCGCCCGATATCCGAAAGCCAGCGCGCGACCGTGCGCACATGCAGCGCCGCGCCCTGATGCGAGGCGCAGGCCAGCGCCAGCCGCTCATCCGTCAGCCCGTCGGCCGCCCCCGATTCCACCAGCGGCAGCGCCTGCACCATCTTGCAGGCCGAGCGCGGATAGATCACCGCGCCCGGGTCGCCCCATGCGGCAACGATCCCGTCATCGGCATGAGCGATCACGGCATGGCCGCAATGGCGGCTTTCCACCCGGTCGCCGCGCCAGAGTTCGACCATCGGAGCGGGCTGCGGAACGGGCTGCTGTATCACGGTCATTTCACCTCACACAGAGTTGCGCGATTTTCCGCGCAGAGGGCTTTCGCGCAACTGCGGATTTGCGCTAAGGACGCAATATCGAGTTGACCACGCCACGGCCAGCGGAAAGGGTTCGCCACAAGAGCCCGTCCGAACCGGGCAGAGGCAAACGGCTGGAGGCTTCGGAGATCATGACAAAGACCCTGCTGCGAACGGCGGCTTTCGCCACGATTTCGGGACTGGCGACAATCGGGCTGGCACAGGGCGCAGCGGCGCAGGAATCGACCAATCGCGTTGCCGCCGAAACCGACTGGAGCGTTTTCGTCGAGGAAAGCCCCCGCGCCTGCTGGGGCGTCACCAGCCCCAAGGAAACCGTGAACACCCGCGACGGGCGCGTTGTGACCGTGCGTCGCGGCGATATCCTGCTGTTCGTATCCTACCGCCCCGATCAGGATGTGGCGGGCGAGATCAGCTTCACCGGCGGCTACCCCTTCGCGCCCGACAGCACCGTTTCGGTGGAGGTAGGAACCGAGACCTTCCAGCTGTTCACCTCGGGTGACTGGGCGTGGCCGGCCTCGTCCGAAGACGACGCCCGCCTGCTGGAGGCGTTCCGCCGCGGCGCGCAGGCGGTCATTGTCGGCCGGTCCTCGCGCGGGACACGGACGGAGGATACCTTTTCGCTCTTCGGCTTCACCGCCGCGATGGAAGAGGCCGAGCGCCGCTGCCGCTGAGCCAACCTTCGCGCCTCGTGCTCGGGTAGGCCCCGGACGCGCCGCTGCTTCCGGCCCACCCGCGGGCGCGACCACCATCACTCTGGCCGTGCCTCGCTCAGGCCGGCCGGACCTTGCGCGCGGCCCCGCGCGGCGCCCGGATGACATGTCGACAGCAAAGGGTCTATAGTGACCGATCCCGACTATCCGATGCCCTTGCCTTCCGCCATTCCTCGCAGCCGGCCACTTCCAGCCCGCCCGGTGAACAGCCGCGAGAGCCTCCCGGGCAGCGGCTGGCCGCACTACCGGCCAGCCGCTTCGGCAAGGCTTGGCGCATCGTGCGAGGTCTTCCGGACAGGGCCTGCATAAACCGCTCACCCAGGCGTTGTGGGCGGCTGTCCGCGGCCATCCTCTGCCCTTCTGTGGCGCTCCGCCGCGCACAGGCCCGTTCCGGGCGGGCCATGCCTCAGCGCAGGACGATCTCGTCGGCGCGCATCAGCCCCAGCACCTCGCGGGCGCGCTCGTCCAGCAGGTCGATATCCAGAAAATCATCCGACAACCGGCGTGTGCGGTTCTCGATTTCGGCCAGTTCGCGGGCGAGGCGGTCGCGGGTCGCGCGCGTGCTGGCCAGTTCGGCCTCGATCTGGACGCGCTGGAAAAGGCCGTGATTGCCCTGAACGGCGGCGAATGTGAAATAGCCCGCCAGCAGGCTGGCCAGAGTGAAATAGATCGCCGCGCCCAGGGTCGGGCTGCTCTTTCGCGGTGCCATCGCCGTTTTCCCGACCTTGGGGCCGGGCCCATGCCTCTGGTTCGGCCTCTGCCGGGCCGTGGCGCAATCTGGCACATCACCTGCGCGCTGCAAACCCCCTTGTGGACGCGAAGAATTCCGATCGGGGCTTCACGGCAACAGGTCAGCCGCGCAGGGTGCTGCGGCCGGCGAAACGGGCGCTTTCGCCCAGTTCTTCCTCGATCCGGATAAGCTGGTTGTACTTCGCCAGCCGGTCGGAGCGCGACAGGCTGCCGGTCTTGATCTGCCCGCAATTCGTGGCCACGGCCAGATCGGCGATGGTGGCGTCCTCGGTCTCGCCCGAACGGTGCGACATCACGCAGCTCATGCGCGCGCGGTGGGCCATGTCCACCGCCGCCAGCGTCTCGGTCAGCGTTCCGATCTGGTTGACCTTGACCAGAAGCGAATTGGCGCAGCCGCGCCGGATACCCTCGGCCAGACGGGTGGGGTTGGTAACGAAAAGATCGTCTCCCACCAGTTGCACCCTGTCGCCGAGCTCGCGGGTCAGGGCGGTCCAGCCCTCCCAGTCGTCCTCGGCGCAGCCATCCTCCACCGAGACGATGGGATAATCCTTCACCAGCGCGGCGAGATAGGCCACGTTCTCGTCGGACGACAGGCTCAGCCCCTCGCCGGACATCTCGTACTTGCCGCCGCGGTGGTACTCGGTCGCCGCACAGTCGAGCGCCAGCACGATATCCTCGCCCGGGCGATAGCCGGCCTTTTCGATGGATTTCTGGATGATGTCGAGCGCCGCGCGGGTGGAACCGAGCGCCGGGGCGAAACCGCCCTCGTCGCCGATGCTGGTGGACAGGCCCGCTGCCGACAATTCGCCCTTGAGCGTGTGGAACACCTCCGCGCCCATGCGCACCGCCTCGCGCAGGCTCGGCGCGGCCACGGGCATGATCATGAATTCCTGAATGTCGATCGGGTTGTCGGCATGTTCGCCGCCATTGATGATGTTCATCATCGGCACCGGCAGCACATGGGCCGAGGTGCCGCCAACATAGCGGTAAAGGGGCTGGCCGGTGGCATCGGCGGCGGCCTTGGCCGCGGCGAGCGAGACGCCGAGAATGGCATTCGCCCCCAGCCGCCCCTTGTTGGCGGTGCCGTCAAGCTCGATCATCGCGCGGTCGAGCGCGACCTGCTCGGTCGCATCGAAGCCCACCAGCAGTTCCGCGATCTCGCCGTTCACGGCCGCCACGGCCTCCAGCACGCCCTTGCCCTTGTAGCGGCCCTTGTCGCCGTCGCGCCGCTCCACCGCCTCGTGCGCGCCGGTGGAGGCACCCGAGGGCACCGCGGCGCGGCCCAAGGTGCCGTCTTCGAGCGTCACGTCGACCTCCACCGTGGGGTTGCCCCGGCTGTCGAGGATCTCGCGCGCCAAGATGTCGAGGATGATGGTCATTTGCGGCTCCTTGTCTGGGCGCCCGGGGGCGGGCCGGTTTCGGGGCGGTCGTCGCGGATGCCATAAAGCTCCAGCCGGTGGCCCACAAGCCGATAGCCGAGCCGGGCGGCAATGGCCTCCTGCAGCGCCTCGATCGCGGGGTCGACGAATTCGATCACCTCGCCGGTCTGCAGATCGATCAGATGGTCGTGATGGTCGCGCTCGGCATCCTCGTAGCGGGCGCGGCCGTCGCCGAATTCGTGCTTGTCGAGAATGCCCGATTCCTCCAGCAGCTTGACGGTGCGATAGACCGTGGCGATGGAGATACGGGCATCGCGGGCGCTGGCGCGGGCGTGAAGCTCTTCCACATCCGGGTGATCCTCGGCGGCCTCCAGCACCTGCGCGATGGTCCGGCGCTGGTCTGTCAAGCGCAATCCGCGCGCCTCGCAGCGGGCGATGATGCTGTTCGACATGGCGCGGCCCCCCTGCAGTGGCGGTTGCGTGGGCTTTAGGGGATTCGCGGCGCCGTATCCAGCCGTAACTGTCTGCGCCGGGCCGCGCGCGGCTTGACCAGCGCCCGGCGCGGCGCAAGATGGACGCGCGCGACACGAGGGTGGGGATCGCCGTGACCGAGGCAGAGCGGATCATCGAGGCGCTGGGCCTGCAGCCCCATCCCGAAGGCGGCTGGTATCGCCAGACATGGATCGCCGAGGCCGCACCCGGCTTGCGCCCCGCCGGCACCTGCATCCATTTTCTGCTGCGCAAGGGCGAGACGAGCCATTGGCACAGGGTCGATGCCGCCGAGATCTGGCACCATTACGCCGGCGCCGCGCTGGAGCTTCGCACCGCCGCCGACGCCGCGGGGCCGGCTGTGGCCCATCGCCTCGGCCCCGATGTGCTGGGCGGGGAGGCACCGCAGGTCATCGTGCCGGCGCATCACTGGCAGGCCGCGCGCTGCCTCGGAGAATGGACGCTGGCGGGCTGCACCGTCTCGCCCGCCTTCCGCTTCGACGGTTTCGAACTGGCGCCGCCGGACTTCGACATCCCGGGCTGAGCCGGTCGGACCAGGACTGGCCCGCCACGGAAAGAAGCGCCACACAAGGGCAACGGATGGCCGCGGGCAGCCGCTCACAACGCCCGGGGTGGGCGGTTTATCCCGGCCCCGTCCGGACGACCTCGCACGGTGCACCCAGCCTCGCCCAAGCGGCTGGCCGGTCGGGCGGCCATCCGCTGCCCGGGAGGCTCTCGCGGATGTTGACCGGACGGGAGAAAGCAAGCCGTTGCAATCTGGCGCCACCGGACGCCGCCAATTCTTTCCGGCGACCATCATCGGCCAGGGCGCCGGGGATCGCGCAACTCAGCTGCGGATCATCTCGAACCGGACCCGCGCGACCGGCAGGCCCCACCGGGTGACGATGGCATCGTTGATGATCCGGCCGTCGGCGCGCAGCCAGATCACATCCTCGAACCCCAGCCGGGTCACCGTGCCCTCCGATTCGAAATCGGCGATGTAGCTCAGGCGGATTTCGCGCCCGGTCTCCACCACCTCGGCAAAACCCACCGTATCGTCGCGCCGGCCGGTCCAGCGCCCCGGGCCGGCCCGGTCGAAGACCCATGTCAGGCGGTTCTCCTCACCGTCATCGTAGAAGAAATCCTCCACCACGGTGAGCCGGTCACCCTCCAGCCGGCCATCGAGCCGCGCCCGGAACCGCCGCTCGCGCCCCGTCAGATCGATACGGAAGACGCCGGCGCCGGTCGCGCGCCCGGCGAAAGCCTGCTCCAGCGTCACGGGCAAGGCCACATCCTCCGCCGGCGAGGCCGGCACGCGCGCGCAGGCCGCCGCCGCGGCCGCGGCCGCACCGAGGATCACCAATCTGCGGCTGGGCATTCGTTCCCTCCCCGATCACCACCCGCCCGGACAGCTAGCGTGCCGACCGGGGCGGTCCAGCCACCCATGGAGACACCAGGGCCCGCCCTGTCATGAAACCGTTGCCTCAAGCCGCTAGGTCACCAGCCGAGGGCGCGCGCCGCGGTCCCCGTCCTGCCTCGCCCGCCGCCTGAACGTGCGCGAATTCGGGCCGGCAGGAACAAATGCATTGATCGCGCGCGCATCTTCCCGAATAGTGAGCGCTAACGGCAGCCGCTTTCGCCGAGCCGCCGTTCAGCAAGAATCCGAAGGGAGAGGAAAGCATGCTCAGTAAATTGATCGACCGCCGCCGCAGCACGGCGATGGCAGCCGCCATGGCCGCCGTGATGGGGGGTGCACCGGCGCTGGCACAGGAACAGGTGAACGTGGTCTGCGTACTGGCCGACTGGTGCGACGCGATGCGCGGCCCGTTCCAGGAAGCGACGGGCTATCGGCTCGAATTCCTCAACCTGCGCACGAACGAAGGGCTGGTGCGGATCCGCGCCGAAGCCTCGAACCCGACCTTCGACGTCTTTTTCGCCGGCACGGGCGATCCGCATTTCGTGGCCGCGAACGAAGGCCTGACGGTCTATTACGAAAGCGAGATGCTGCCCGATCTGAACCCGAGCCTGGTCGAGGCCGTGGCCGGCGCCTACATGCCGCTTTACGCCAACCCGGTGGCTTTCGTGATCAACCCCGCCGTTCTGGAAGAGGTGGGCGCGCCGGTGCCGACCACCTGGCGCGATCTGACCAACCCGGCCTATCGCGGCCTGATGGGCATGGCCGACCCGAACTCCTCGGGCACCGCCTATGTGGTGATCGCGACGCTGGTGCAGCTTTTCGGCGAAGAGGAAGCCTTTGAAATCCTTGCCGGGATGCACCAGAACATGGCGACCTACACGCGCTCCGGCTCCGGCGCTCTCGGCCCGGTGGGTCAGGGCGAGCTTGGCATCGGCGTAATCTTCATGTCCTCGGCCGTGCGCGAGC
>SKUV01000305.1 GCA_007129775.1 Paracoccaceae bacterium
ATGCTGCTGGGCCCGGCGCTGCTGGCGGTGCTGGGGCTTCTGTTCGGGCTGATGCCCGGCGTGGCGGCGGCCTGGCTGATCGAGCCCGCGGTGGCCGCGGTGCTGGGCGCGCCCGACGAGGGCGGGCGGCTCAAGCTCTGGGCCGGGTTCAACATCGCGCTCCTGCTGTCGCTGCTGACCTTCGCGCTGGGTGCGTTCCTTTATCTTCGGCACGAGGCGCTGCGGGCGTGGCTGGCGAAGCTGGAGGCCCGCGGCCCCGATTTCGACGCCGGCTGGGACCGGCTGATGGAGTATCTGATCAAGCTCGCCGAATGGCAGACCCGGCTGATCCAGACCGGCGTGCTGCGCCATTACATCTTTGCCACCTTCGCGGTTCTGGCCGTGGCGATGGCCGTACCGCTGGTTCTGGGCCGAGCGCTGGACCTGCCGGCGGGCCTGCCCGACGTGGCGCTGCGCGAGATCGTGGTGGTGGTGCTGATCATCGCGGGCGCGCTGCTGACGGCCTTCACCGCCTCGCGCATCACGGCCATTGCGGCGCTGGGGGTGGTGGGCATCGGCGTCGCGCTGATCTTCATCATCTACGGCGCGCCCGATGTCGCCATCACCCAGTTGCTGGTGGAGATGCTGATCGTGGTGATGATCGCCGTCGCCGCACTGCGCATGCCCTATCTGGACCCGGACGGCCGGCCGAAGTTCCGGCCCGGCGACGCGGTGCTGGGCGTGATTGTGGGCGGGCTCGTGGGCGTGGTCACGCTGATGGCCACGGCCGGGCCGCTCAACCGTAACCTGACGGATTACTTCGAGGGCGCAAGCTGGACCGAGGCTTTCGGGCGCAACATCGTCAACGTCATCCTCGTGGATTTCCGGGCGCTGGACACCTTCGGCGAGATCGCGGTGGTGATCGTTGCGGCGCTCGGGGCCTTCGCGCTGCTCAAGGGACTACCCGGAAAGGGCGACAGCAAATGAAATCCATCATCCTGACCGCCGGAGCCCGGCTTCTGGTGCCGCTTCTGCTTGTCTTTTCGATCTTCATGCTGCTGCGCGGACACAATCTGCCGGGGGGCGGGTTCATCGGCGGGCTGCTGGGGGCGACCTCTTTCATTGTCTATGCCATCGCGCTGGGCACGGCCGAGGCGCGGCGTGCGCTGCGGGTCTCGCCCGAGACGCTGGGCATGGTCGGGCTGGGCATCGCGCTGGGTGCGGGCCTGATCGCTGTCTTCACGGGGGATGCGCTGTTCACCGGCCAGTGGCTCTGGATCGGGGGCGACAGCTACGAGACCGCGAGCTTCGCGCCGAACTCGATTCTGGTGTTCGATGTCGGGGTCTATCTGGTGGTTTTCGGCGGCATCCTGTCGATGGTGCTGGCGCTGGAAGAGGAGCTTTGAAGGCATGGAGGCCGTTCTTTCCCTGCTGATCGGGTTGCTGGTGGCGGTGTCGGTCTATCTGATGCTGGCGCGCAATTTCCTGCGCTTCCTGTTCGGGCTGATCCTGCTGTCGAACGCCGCGAACCTGGTGATCTTCACCGCCGGACGGCTGACCGAAGGCGCGCCCGCGCTTCTGCGCTATGGCGAGGACGCGCCCGCCACCGAAATCGCGAATGCGCTGCCCCAGGCGCTGGTGCTGACGGCCATCGTCATCGGCTTTGGCCTGTTCGCCTTCGCCCTTGTGCTGGCGTTGCAGGCCTATCGCCAGATCGGCACGCTCGATACCGACCAGATGCGGCTCGCAGAGCCGCGCCAGCCCGGCGCGGAGGCCGATAAATGACAAGCTGGTTTCTTGCTGCGCCGCTGGTGATCCCCTTCGTCACCGCCGTCGCGGCCTTCCTTCTGCGCAATTCCGAAACCGGGCGCTGGGTCTCGGTCGCGGGGTCTGCGGCGATGCTGGTGGCGTCGCTGCTGCTGATGGCCGAAGTGCTCGACAAGGGTGTGCTGGCCGGCCAGATGGGCAACTGGCCCGCGCCCTTCGGCATCACGCTGGTGGCCGACACGCTGTCGGCGGTGATGGTGGTGATTACCGCGATCACCAGCCTTGCCGTGGTGATCTACGGCATGGGCGAGGTGCCCGTGCGGCTGGAGCGCCTGGGCTATCACGCGCTTTACAACGCCATGATCGCGGGGGTGACCGGCGCCTTCCTGACCGGCGACATCTTCAACCTCTATGTCTGGTTCGAGGTGATGCTGATCTCGTCCTTCGGGCTTCTGGTGCTGGGCGGCACCAAGGAGCAACTGGATGCGGGCGTGAAATACGTGGCCCTCAACCTCGTCTCGACGCTGGCCTTCCTCGCCGGGATCGGGATGCTTTACGGCATGACCGGCTCGCTCAACATGGCCGAACTGGCGCTGACTGTCCCGCAGGTGGAAAATCAGGCGCTGGTGACGGTGGTGGCGATGCTGTTCATGGTGGGCTTCGGGGTGAAGGCGGCGGTCTTCCCGCTCTTCTTCTGGCTGCCGGCGGCCTATCACACGCCGCGCTTTTCGGTCTCGGCGGTTTTTGCGGGGCTTCTGACCAAGGTCGGCGTCTATGCGCTGATGCGGGTCTTCACGCTCATCTTCGTGGGCGATGTGAGCTTTACCCACGAGATCCTGTTGTGGGTGGCTGCGGCGACCATGGTGACGGGCGTTCTGGGCGCCGCGGCGCAGACCGATTTCCGCAAGATCCTGTCGTTCCACATCATCAGCCAGATCGGCTACATGGTGCTGGGGCTGGCGCTTTATACCACCACGGGGCTCGTGGGCGGGGTGTTCTATCTTGTCCACCACATCATCGTGAAGGCCAACCTCTTCCTGATCGCGGGCATCGCGCAGAAGGCCGCGGGCGGCAACGAATTGTCGCGCATCGGCGGGCTATACAAGGCGGCGCCGTTTCTGGGGCTGCTGTTTCTCATCCCGGCCTTCTCGCTGGCCGGCTTCCCGCCGCTTTCGGGCTTCTGGGCCAAGTTCGTGGTGGTCAAGGCGACGCTGGAGCTTGGGCACTGGTTCGTGGCTTTCCTCGCGCTGGCGGTGGGGTTGCTGACGATCTTCTCGATGACCAAGATCTGGGCCGCGGCCTTCTGGAAACCCCATCCCGACGGGATCGAGCCCAGCCTTTCGCGGGTTGACCGCGGCGAACTGGTGCCGATGATGATCCCGGTGGTGGGGCTGGCGGTGCTGACGATGATCATCGGGCTCCATCCCGAGCCCTTCGTGCAGATCGCCGAGACCGCCGCCGACCAGTTGCTCGACCCGACCGCCTATATCACCGCCGTTCTGGGGGAAGAGGCCGCGCCATGACGATCTTTGCCAAGAACCTCGTGCTTGCGCTGATCTGGGCGGCGCTGATGGGGGATTTCTCGTTCGGCTCGCTCCTCACGGGCTTTGCGGTGGGCTTTGCCGGGCTCGCGCTGGTGCAGCCGCTGCTGGGGCGGGGCGATTCGCTCTATTTCCGGCGGGTCTATCGGGCGGTGCGGCTCTTCGTCTATTTCTACTACGAGTTGCTCCTGTCGAGCGTTCAGGTCGCCCGCGACGTGCTGGCGCTGCGCCCGCGCAACGTACCCAGGATCGTCGAGATGCCGCTCGACGTGAAAACCGATTTTCAGATCCTGCTGGTGACCAACCTGATCTCGCTCACCCCCGGCACGCTGAGCGTGGATGTCAAACCCGACCGCTCGGCGGCGCTGATCCATGCGATGTTCGCCGATGACCCCGACGAGGTGGTGGCCGGGCTCAAATCGGGGATGGAGCGGATGGTGAAGGAGGCATTCGAATGACGGCCGAAGGGTTTCTGGCACTCTGCACCAATATCGCCTTCGCCATGGTGCTGCTGGCCATCGCGCTGGGCTTCGTGCGGCTTCTGAAGGGGCCGACGCTGGCCGATCGTGTGGTGGCGCTCGACATGATGTCGGTGCTGATCGTGGCCTTCTGCGGTGTCTATGCCATCCTCGTGGCCGAGCCTGCCTTTCTGGATGTGCTGCTGGTGATCGCGCTGATCGGCTTTCTGGCCACCGTGGCGCTCGCCCGTTATGCCGAGCGCCGCGCCGAGGGCGAGGGCAGAAATCAGGAGCGCCAGGATGATTGAGATTATCGCGGGTCTGTTGCTTCTGGGCGGCGGGGGGTTCTGCCTGATCGCCGCCATCGGTATCCTGCGGCTGCCGGATACGCTGACGCGGATGCATGCCTCGACCAAGGCCGGCACGCTGGGCAGCACGCTGGTGCTGGTTGCGGCGATGCTGGTCTTCTGGCAGGGGCTGGTCACCGCCAAGGGCGTCGCGGCGGTCCTCTTTCTGCTGCTCACCGCTCCCATCGCCGCCCATATGATCGGGCGGGCGTCTGTGCGGGTGAAGACCCCGCAGACGATGCAATACGAGCGCGACCAGATCGAGGCCGAGATCGCCGGCCGCAAGGGCGACTGAGCCGCACGCGACATCTTGGGGGACGCGGGCGCTCGGGCAGGAGTGGGTGCAGGAAAGCATCATCGGCAGCACCTACCGGCTGGGTCACGCGCCGGGCCGCGACGGCGGGATCGTGGCCACCATCACCGGCCGCGCCTGGGTCACCGCCGAGACGACATTGATCTTCGATCCCGCCGATCCCTATGTCGGCGGCATCCGCCAGGCACGGGGCCAGACCCCATGATCGCGGTCGAGGGTGCGCCGCAAGGGGCGCCGGCCGGCACAGCCGGGACCTTTTGCTGTTCCGACCCTCAGGCGCCGGCCGGCCCGCCGTCGCATGGGCGCAAGGCTGCGGCGGTGCGGTGGTGACGGGGCGCGAGAGCGTCCCGATTTGCGCAACAATCAAGATGATTATTGTTATTATTCGCCGCTTCAATCCTTGCTAGCGTGTCCGCCACGAAGATGGGAGGATATCATGACTGCAAGACTTCACCGAGTGCTCGGTCCCTTTGTGCTGGCTGCCGGGCTCGCTTTCGGCCCGGGGATCGCCGCCGCCGGGCCCGAGGATGACACGCTGCGGGCCGCGATGGCCGGCGAGATCCTGAATCTCGATTATCTTTACACCACGCGGCGCGAATACATCATCATCGCGAACATGACAGACGCGCGGCTGTTCTCGATGAACCCCGAGACGCAGCAAGTCGAGCCGTCGGTCGCGACATCCTACGAATTCGTGGACGACATGACCATCGAGGTGAAGCTGCGCGACGATGTGCGCTTTCACGACGGCTCGCTGCTGACCGCAGCCGATGTGGCCTATACCTACAACTGGGTGATCGACGAGAACTCCGAATCCCACGCCCGGACGCTGATCAGCCGCTGGCTGGACCGGGCCGAGGTGATCGACGACCACACGGTGCATTTCCACCTTGCCGCGGTCAATCCGCTGATCATCCGCGACATGTCCCAGCGCGTGGCGCTGCGCAAGGACGGCACCTATCATCAGGGCGACGAGCCCGATTTCGACGCCATGGCGATCGACCTGATCGGGGCCGGCCCCTACCGCGTGGTCAGCTTCAACCCCGGTGTGGAAGCGGTGCTGGAGCGGTTCGACGACTATTTCGGCGACGCGCCCGAGATTGGCAACGTGGTGGTGCGCACCATCCCCGATATCGGCACCCAGCAGGCCGAGATCATGGCCGGGGGCATCGACTGGATGTTCAACGTGCCCCTGGACGTGGCCCAGAACCTTGGCATGCGCCCGGATATCGACCATCTGGCCGGGCCCGACCTGCGCGTGTCCTTCATCGTGCTGGATGCGGGCGGGATCGTGCAGGAAGACGGCCCGCTGACCGATGTGCGCGTGCGCCGCGCCATGAACCACGCCATCAACCGCGACGAGATCGCCGAGTTCCTGATGGGCGGCGGCGCCTCGGAAGGACTGCACACCGCCTGCCACCCGGTGCAGTTCGGCTGCGTGCAGGACGTGATGCGCTATGACTACGACCCCCAGCGCGGGCGCGAACTGCTGGCCGAGGCGGGCTATCCCGACGGGTTCGACCTGGACCTCTGGGCCTATCGCGAGCGGCCGGTGTCCGAAGCCGTCATGTCCGATCTGGAGGCCATCGGCATCAACATCAACCTGCGCTACGTCCAGCTTGAGACGCTGAACCAGGCGCGGGCGGCGCAAGAGATCCCTGCCTATATCGGCACCTGGGGATCCAGCGGGGTGCCGGACACGGCGCTGATCGCGCGGGTCCATTTCTCGGACACCAGCGACCGGCATCTGTCGGGCGATGCGGAGGTGGTCGAATGGGTGCTCGGGGCCGAGCAGACGGCCGATCAGGATGCGCGGTACGAGTTCTATCGTCAGGCCATCACCCGGATCGCCGAACAGGCCTATTGGGTGCCGCTGGTGACCTACACCGCCAACTATCTGGTGTCCTCTAACCTGAACTTCCCGCTCGACAATGACGGCGTGCCGCGGCTCGAGAACGCCAGCTGGCGCTGAGAGCGGCGTCACGACACGCACAAGATGGGACCGGGGCGGCCTTGCGCTGTCCCGGGCCCCGCCGCGCCGCCTGATCCCGGGCGGCCCCAACCGGGACCCGAGTGATGCTGAACTATATCGCCCAGCGCGCCGCCCTCGCCATCGCCGTGGCCTTCACGGTGTCGCTTGCGGCCTTCGTGCTGCTGAACATCGCCACCGACCCGGCCTATGCCATCGCCGGCGAGGATGCCGACCCCGAGGTGGTGGAGCAGATCCGCCAGCGCTTCGGCCTCGACCGGCCGGTGTGGGTGCGGTACCTTGACTGGCTGGGCGGCGCGCTGCGCGGCGATTTCGGCGTCAGCTATTACTGGAACAAGCCCGTCGCCACGCTGGTCGCCGAACGGGTCGGCACCACGCTGACGCTGGCCTTTTCGGCGCTGTTCGTCACCATCGCCATCGCCATCCCGCTGGGCGCGCTGGCCGCACTCAACCGCAACACCTGGATCGACCGCTTTGCCCTTTGGGTTGCGGTTTCGGCGCAGGCGGTCCCGAATTTCTGGCTGGGACTGATCCTGATCATCCTGTTTGCGGTGATGCTGCCGATCTTCCCGGTCTCGGGCGATGCGACCTGGCGCCATTTCGTGCTGCCGGCCTTCGTGCTGGGTGCGTCATCCGTGCCGCCGGTGATGCGGCTGATGCGCACCGGGCTGATCGAGGTGATGGGCTCGGACTATATCCGCACGGCGCGGGCCAAGGGCTTTCGCGGCACCGCGCTGCTGACCCGGCATGCGCTGCGCAATGCGCTGCTGCCGGTGGTGTCGGTGCTGGCGGTGCAGCTTGGCCACAAGGTCGGCGGTTCGGTCATCACCGAAAGCGTTTTTGCGATCAACGGGCTGGGGCGGCTGGCGCTGCAGTCGATCCTGGGGGCCGACATCCCGACCGTGCAGATTCTGATCTTCATCTTCGCGCTGGTCTTCGTGGCCATGAACCTGCTGGCCGATATCCTGAATGCAGCCCTTGACCCGAGGTTACGTATCGGATGAGCGAGAGCACGCAGACAACCGCCCCCGCCGCGCTGGCAACGCCCGAAGAGGCCCTGCCGCCCAGCCCGGGCCAACTGGCGCGCACCCGCGCCTGGAGCCATCGGGGCTTTCAGGTGGGGCTTGCGATCCTGGTCGCGCTGATCCTAGTGGCGATCTTCGCGCCCTATCTGGCGCCGCACAGCCCCTTTCAGCAATCGCTGCCCAACCGGCTGCTGCCCCCCGTCTGGGTCGAGGGCGGGACATGGACCTACCCGCTGGGCACCGATGGGGTCGGCCGCGACTACCTCAGCCGGCTGATCCACGGCACGCGGGTGTCGATCATCATCGGGCTGGGCGCGGCCACGGTGGGGATGTTCATCGGCGTCACGCTGGGCGTTCTGGCGGGCTATTTCGGCGGCTGGATCGACCATGCCTGCAGCTTCATCCTGACCGCGCAACTTGCGCTGCCGGGGCTCTTGCTGGCCATGGCGCTGGTCTTCTTCATCGGCCCGTCGCTGATTGTGGTGATCGGCATCATCGGGGTGCTGGGCTGGACCTATTTCATGGTCGTCACAAGGTCCGCCACCCAGCACATCAAGGGGCTGGATTACGTCGCCGCCGCCCGCGCCTCGGGCGCGACGCCGCGCCAGATCATCTGGCACGAGGTGATGCCGAACCTCAGCTCCAAGATCATCGTGATCTTCACCTTCGAGGTCGGCGTGGCGATCCTGGCCGAATCCGCGCTCAGCTTTCTGGGCGTGGGCATCCAGGCGCCCA
>SKUV01000036.1 GCA_007129775.1 Paracoccaceae bacterium
CCGCCGCCGAGGTTGTAGGACGCACCGATGCCGAAGTTCCGCGAGGTGTTCAGACGACGCATGTAGTAGGCCGTGACGGTGGTGGCATCGAAGGTGCCTTGAGCCGACACGCCGTACTGGCTGGCCTTGGTCGCGGTGCTGCTGTTGCGCGCTTCGCCATAGACGGCTTTCAGCGACACCATGTCGATGTCGGCTTCGACACCCAGCATGGTGTGGCTGACGCGGTCACCGGCGGAGAAGACAGTGCCCAGGTTGAAGGTCGAGCGGCCGGTTTCGTGGCCGAGCGAGACCTTGATGCCGTCGAATTCATAGCTGACGCCGATGGCGGCCATGCCGTTGCCGCCCGACGGGGTCAGCTGGTCGGACGACAGCATGACGGTGAAGCCGTCGAAGCTGTACTGGTAACGCGCGGAGGTGCGGCCGGCGGTGTTGTTCGACAGCCACTGCGGCCCTTGGCGCAGTTCGCTGTAGCCGATGTTCGGCAGGTTGCCGACCACGCCCTGAACGGCGCCGGCGATGTCACCCATGGTCAGGCGGCCGAATTCACCGTCGATGAACACCGTACCACCGGTCATGCCGGCGTTACCAATCGCCTGCCCACCCTGATCAACGCGGAACTGCGCGCCGACTTCCATGCCGGAGTCGGTGGTGCGCATCATGCGGATGGTCATCCGGGCGCGCGAGGAGAACATCGTCGTTTGGGCGAGCGTGCTGTTGTAGACCACACCCATCCGGGCGTCACCCGAGAAGGTGATGTTTTGCGCGGTCGCGGTGCCGCCGGTCAGGGCGAGCGCGGCGGCCGAGGCGAAGAGAATCTTTTTCATGGTTTTCCCTCGTGTCTCTTTAAGGTGCAGCCCAATCCGGGACTCTCCGACTTGGGTCTGAGCCTGTTTCCCCTGTCGCCCGCCCATTTGCAAGCGCAACACAGGGCGCCGGTGACACGATCGCCCGGCGTGGTGCAGTTTTGCAACGCGCCCTGCCGCGACCACCGGATTGCGGGCCGCGCGGCGCGTCGTGATCGGCCGGATTCCGCCCAAGGGCGCGTGCCGGCTGCAAAAATCCTGTTGACGCCGCTTTGCGGCAGCACCGCGGCGCGGGCGCGGCGATGGCGGGGAATCACCCGGGCGATGCCGCCCCTGCGCCTGCATGATCACACTGGTGTCCGGGGTGATGCCTGCGCGGATACGGTGGAAAGCCCTTGTTCGCCGCCATACCCTCGGCTAGACCTTGGGCATTCAGCGAGAGGGGCCACAATGACCACACCGCCCGGTAACAATCTTCGCCGCACAATCCGCGCCGGTGGGGTCGCGCTGTTGCTGGTCTCCGTGGCCGGGTGCGGCGCGGGGAACTGGTTCCGGGACGAGCCGGTGACCGTGGCGCCCGAGGCCCGCGCCGAGCGCGAGGATCGCGGCCGCGAGGGCACGATCTGGGATCTGTTCTCGGGGGTGGACGAACCCAACACCGCCATCGAGGTCAACAAGTATCTCTGGAATGCCTCGCTCGAGGTGCTCAATTTCCTGCCGGTGCAGACGGTCGATCCGTTTTCGGGCCTGATCGTGACCGGCTTCGGCACCCCGCCCGGGGGCGGGCGGGCCTATCGCGCCGCCGTCCATGTGGCCGATCCGGCGCTGGATGCACGTTCGCTCCATATCGCGCTGATGACGAATGCCGGGCCGGCCTCTCCGGCCACGGTGCGCGCGGTGGAAGATGCGATTCTGACCCGGGCGCGCCAGTTGCGCATCCGCGACGCGGGCCTTTGACAGGCTGCTGAAAAGCCCAACCTGGCATTCGTCTGCAAGGAAACTGTTCCTGTACTGACATCCGGTCGGGGCAAAGAGGGATGCGCCTGCCCCTTGCGAGGGTCGGGCGCGGCCCGGGCTGGTCGCCCGGGCGGGACGCCTGGCCAGCGTGGCGCAGAACAGTCCCGATGCCGACGACGGAACCGGAGTGGCGGGAGATCTTTTCAGAAGCCTGTTGGGGGCGCATCAGCCGTGCCAGCGCGCCGCCGCGCGGCCCGCGTGCAGCCCGGTGGCAAGGCAGGCGGTCAGAAGCCAGCCGCCGGTGGGCGCCTCCCAGTCAAGCATCTCTCCGGCGGCGAAGATGCCCGGAATTGTGCGCAGCATCAGATCGTCGGTCAGCCCCGCGCGCCGGATGCCGCCGGCCACCGATATGGCTTCATCCAGCGGGCGCGGGCCGGTCAGCGGCAGGGGCAGCGCCTTGATCAGCCCGGGCAGATCATCGGTCGCGCCGCGGGCGCGGGCCTCCTGCACCAGCGCGATCTGCACCGGGCCGAGCCGCAGCGCCTTGCGCAGCCGGTTGGGCAGGCTTTCGCGCGAGGGGCGCACGGCAAGGCGGGCCGCGACCTGATCCGCCCCGAGATGGGGCAGAAGGTCCAGCCGCAGCGCCGCCCCCTCGCGCAGGGCACGGGCGACGGCGTAGATCCCGCCGCCCTCCACCCCGCGGGCGGAGATCACGAACTCGCCGCGCAGGCGCTGATCGCCGGCGATCAGCAGCGCCCCCTTCACCGGCTGGCCGAAATGCCGCGTCATATGGGGCGACCAATCGGCGGCAAAGCCCATGTTCGCGGGCTGGAAGGGCGCGAGCGGCACGCCCCGCGCGGCCAGTCCCTCCGCCCATGCCCCATCGGAGCCGAGCCGTGCCCAGCTTGCCCCGCCCAGCGCCAGAACCGTGACCCCTGGCGCAAGGCTCTGCGGGCCATCGGCGGTCTCGAACCGCAGCGCCGGCCCGTCCCAGCCGGCCCAGCGCCAGCGGTTGCGTAATTCCACCCCCGCGCCGGTAAGCCGGGCAAGCCATGCGCGCAACAGGGGCGAGGCCTTCATCGCCACGGGGAAAACCCGGCCCGAGGAGCCGGTAAAGACCGGCTGGCCCAGCCCGCGCGCCCAGTCCTGCACCTGCGCCGGGCCGAAGGCATCGAGCATCGGGGCGAGCCAGCCTGCGGCCTCGGCATAGGCCGCGCAGAAATCGGCGGCGGCGTTCGTCAGGTTCAGGCCAGACTTGCCCGCCATCAGGAACTTGCGCCCGGGCGTCGGCATCGCTTCGGCCAGCACCACGCGCCTGCCGGCCCCGGCCAGCGCCTCGGCCGCCATCAGCCCGGCCGGGCCCGCGCCGATCACCAGTGCATCCGGTTGCTCCGGATACGCCCTGCCCTTGCCGCCTGCGCCCATGCGCCCCATCCTGTCGTCCATGTCCGACGCTGCGCCCATCTGCCCGCTCTGCCTACGCCCGATCCCGCCCGGGGTGCCGCAAAGCCTGCACCACCTGACGCCGAAACTGCGCGGAGGCAAGGGCGGCCCGGTGGTTCTGATGCATCACATCTGCCACAAGGAGGTGCACGCCGCGCTGTCGGAGGCCGAACTGGCCCGCAGCTACAACACGCCCGAAGCCCTGCGCGCCCATCCGCGGCTTGCGCGTTTCGCGGCATGGGTGGCGCGGCGACCGCCCGAGTTCCTGTCGCGCGTGCCGGGGCGGCGCGGGCGGCGGTAGGTCGGCCGCACATGATCGGATTCCCCTACCGCCCGCCGCCTTGCCGCTGCCCCTGTGCCGCATGCCTGCCACAGACCGGCGGCGGCGGCACCACCAGGCGCGAATGCACCTGCAGGCGCCGAACGATCCACAGAAGGTCGCGCCGCGCCAGTCCGATACAGCCGGCGGTGGGCACGCGCGGACCTCGCCATGTGTGCACGAAAATGGCCGAACCCGCGCTGTGCTCTGCCCGGGGCCAGTTCCAGTCGGTGATCAGGACGATATCATAAAGCGGGTCGGGCCGGCGCAGCGCCTCGGCGCTGGCGGGAAAAGGCGCGCGCACCATGAGGTTGTAATCTTCGTGCCGGGGGGCGTCGCACCACAGATCGCGCGGGCGGATCGGCACCGCCCAGTGGGCGGGCCTTGCCAGCCGGTCCGGCCGCCACAGAATCCCGACGAGGCCATGCACCCCGGCCGGCGTCGCCCCGTCGCCCTCGCGCTTGTCCCGGAGCACCCCGCCCCTCCCAATGGCACAGGGAAAGATGCGGCCGCGAAAGCGACAGCCGAGGGGCGTGATCACCAGATCGTCGGGGCCAACGGGCCGTGACCTCACAACAGATGGCCCGATTTCGCCGCCTTCGTCGCCAGATAGCCGGCGTTCTGGGCGGTCAGCCCGACCTTGAGCGGCACCCGTTCCACCACTTCGACACCGTTGGTGTTCAACATCTTCATCTTGTTGGGGTTGTTCGTCAGCAGCCGCACCTGCGCGAAACCCATCCGGCGCAGAAGGTCGGCACCCAGCCGGAAATCGCGCTCGTCATCCTCGAATCCCAGCCGGTGGTTGGCCTCCACCGTGTCGAAGCCCTGATCCTGCAGCGAATAGGCGCGCATCTTGTTGGCGAGCCCGATCCCGCGCCCCTCCTGGTTCAGGTAAAGCAGCACGCCCGCCCCTTCCTCGCCCATCTGGGCAAGCGCCGCGCGCAGTTGCGGGCCACAGTCGCATTTCAGGCTGCCCAGCACATCGCCGGTAAAGCAGGCCGAATGCAGCCGCGCCAGCACCGGCGCATCGCGGGGGGGCGTGCCGATCTCGATGGCGTAATGCTCCACCCCGCCATCCTCGGGCCGAAAGATATGGACACGGCCGGCCTCGCTCGCCGCCATGGGCAGACGCGCACTGACCACGGGAAAAAGCGGCGAGGCGCGGTAAAGCTCCGCCTCGGCCTCGGCCATGTTCACCAGCGTCAGGTTCAGCCGCGTGGCCAGCGCCAGCGGCTCCGGCACCTCCAGCACCAGCGCTGCCGGCAAAAGCTGGGCCGATTTCGTCAAGACCAGCGCGGCGCGGTGCAGATCGGCAAGCCCCTCGCGCAGGGTCTGCAGCGGGCCCTTCATGGGGTTGTTCAAATCATCGGCGGGATCGGCCAGCGCCCGGAGCCAACGCAGACTGGCATTGGCCGGCACCAGCACCCGCGCCAGATCGCCGTCATAGGCGCGCGCCTTCAGCGTCGCCGCCCGGTGCGCCGTCAGCGCCAGCACCAGATCACCGCCCATCAGGCGCAATTCGGCAAGGCGCGGCGCCTCCAGCGCCTCGGCGGCGACCACCAGCACGCCCTGCCCGGCGCCGGTCAGCACGATCGGCACGCCCATCCGCAAATCCGCGCGCGCGCGGTTGAGGCGTTCAAGGGTCGAGGGGCCAAGGAGGCTGTGCTTTTGTGTCATTGCCCGCTTTCCGGAATTATCGCCCGGCGGAAGATAGCGCGCGCTGCGGAAAAGTGAAACAAACCCCCGATTTTCGACACGAGCGCGTGAAAACCTTGTTGCAATTCTTGGAAACTCCGGCACGGGTCCGCATCTGCCGGGCATCGAACACCGCATCGGAGGAAGCCAACCCCATGTCCAAGCTCAAGAAAATCCTGCTTGTCGATGATGACGACGACCTGCGCGAGGCGCTGTCGGAACAACTGGTGATGACCGAGGATTTCGACGTCTTCGAAGCCGCAAGCGGCGCCGAGACGATGGAAAAGATCAAGGCAGGCCCCTATGACCTGGCCATTCTCGATGTCGGCCTGCCCGATACCGACGGGCGCGAGTTGTGCCGCCGGATGCGCAAGCAGGGCGTCAAATGCCCGATCGTGATGCTGACGGGTCACGACAGCGACAGCGACACGATCCTCGGGCTCGACGCCGGCGCGAACGACTATGTGACCAAGCCCTTCAAGTTTCCCGTCCTGCTGGCCCGCATCCGCGCCCAGTTGCGCCAGCACGAGCAATCGGAGGACGCGATCTTCCAACTCGGGCCCTATACGTTCAAGCCCTCGATGAAGCTTCTGACCGACGAGCGCGAGCGCAAGATCAGGCTGACGGAGAAGGAAACCAACATACTCAAGTTCCTCTACCGCGCGCCCGAGGGCGTGGTGCCGCGCGATGTGCTGCTGCACGAGGTCTGGGGCTACAATGCCGGGGTGACCACCCACACGCTGGAGACCCACATCTATCGGCTACGCCAGAAGATCGAGCCCGACCCCTCGAACGCGCGCATCCTCGTGACCGAATCGGGGGGCTACCGGCTCGCCGGCTGACCCTCGCACGCGCCCCCGAGCGCGCCCGGGACTGATGGCGCGCACCCTCCCTGTTGGACTGGCCCGGACTTTGTGTCCGGGCCTTTTTTCTAGGCATTGGCCGGAACGCCCGTACTCCGGGAGCAGGGTCATCGCGGCGGCCTGGTCACCGCGACAGGGGGAAAACGGAGGGCCGCCGCGCCGGGGGGATCGGCGGGCATGACGGCCCCGCCCTAGCGGCCGGCCGCGTCTTGGGCGTTTTCCAGCCGTTCCTGCGCGCTGAGCCAGAGGCTTTCGGCGCGGTCGATCCCGTCCATCACCTCGGCGTATTTCTTCTGCCATGTGGCCGCCTGCGCGGACATGCCGGGCTCGTAAAGCGCCGGGTCGGCCAGCTTTTTGGCCAGCTTGTCGCGCATTTCGTTGAGCTTTTCCAGCCGGGCCTCGCATCGGCGCACATCGGCGCGCAACTCCATCACCTTCTCGCGCGAGGGGCGCGGGCGGGCAGCACTGGCCGCGCGCGCCTTTTCGGCCCGCGCCTCGGCCCGCTCGCCCGCGCCCTCGCCGGCGAGAAGCATCCGGCGATAGGCTTCCAGATCGTCGTCATAGGGCGCCACGCGCCCGCCCTGAACCAGCCACAGCCGGTCGGCCACCAGCGACAACAGGTGCATGTCATGGCTGACGAGGATGACCGCGCCGGTATAGCCGGTCAGCGCCTCCACCAGCGCCTCGCGGCTTTCGATGTCCAGATGGTTCGTCGGCTCGTCGAGGATCAGCATGTGCGGCGCATCCAGCGTGGCCAGCAAGAGCGACAGCCGCGCCTTCTGCCCGCCCGATAGCTGCCGCACCGGGGTTTCGGCCTGATCCGCCAGCAGCCCGAAACCCGCCAGCCGCGCGCGCAGGCGGGGCTGGCCTTCGGCCGGGCGCTCGCGCTGGATGTGCTGCAGGGGCGTTTCATCGAGGATCAGTTCATCCACCTGATGCTGGGCGAAATAGCCCACGCGCAACTTGGTCGCGCGGGTGATCTGCCCGCCTTCGGCCGGCAGCTTGCCCGCCAGCAGCTTGGACAGGGTGGACTTGCCCTCGCCGTTGCGACCCAGAAGCGCAATGCGGTCGTCCTGATCGATGCGAAGGTCGAGCTTGCGCAACACAGGCGGGCCGCCATAGCCCACCGCCACCCCCTCCATCGTCACGATGGGGGGCGACAGTTCCTCCGGCGCGGGAAAGGAGAAAACCTGTTTCGCCGCCTCTTCGGGGGCGGTGATCGGCGTCATCTTTTCCAGCATCTTGACGCGGCTCTGCGCCTGCCGGGCCTTGCTGGCCTTGGCCTTGAAGCGGTCCACAAAGGCCTGCAGATGGGCGCGCCGCGCCTCCTGCTTGCGCGCCTCGGCGCTTTGCAGCGCACGCTGCTCGGCGCGCGCCTTGGCAAACGCGTCGTAATTGCCGGGCCAGAGCGTGAGCTTGCGCCCCTCCAGATGCAGGATCGCGCCCACCGCGCGGTTCAGAAGCCCCCGGTCATGACTGATGATGATGACGGTGTGGGGGTATTTCTGCAGATAGGCCTCCAGCCAAAGCGCGCCTTCGAGATCGAGATAGTTTGTCGGTTCGTCCAGCAGCAACAGGTCCGGCTGCGCGAAGAGAACCCCCGCCAGCGCCACCCGCATCCGCCAGCCGCCCGAGAAATCCGAACAGGGCTGACGCTGCGCCTCGGCGTCAAAACCCAGCCCCTTGAGGATCGCGCTGGCGCGGCCCTCGGCCGACCATGCGTCGATATCGGCGAGCCGCGTCTGCACCTCGGCGATGCGCCCGGGGTCTGTGGCGGTTTCGGCCTCCGCCAGCAGGGCCGCGCGCTCGCTGTCGGCTTCCAGCACCGTGTCGATCAGCGAAGTGGCGGACGAAGGCACCTCCTGCGCCACGCCGCCGATGCGGGCACGGGGCGGCAGGGTGATCTGGCCGCCCTCCAGCGCAACCTCGCCCCGGATCAGGCGGAAAAGCGTGGTCTTGCCGGTGCCGTTGCGCCCCACAAGCCCCACCTTGTGGCCGGCCGGGATGGTGGCGGCCGCCCCCTCAAGCAGGGGGCGGCCGGCGACGGAATAGCTGATGTCCTGCAGGA
>SKUV01000382.1 GCA_007129775.1 Paracoccaceae bacterium
CCGCCGGTATCAGGATCAACACCCCCGCCATGCCCCCGCCCTACAACACCAGCGTCAGCGCCGTCATCGCCGCGAAGGAAACCACGACGATCGCGCCCAGGCCCTCGTTCCCCAGATTGCCCTGCAATTCCTTCTGGGCCTCGGGCAGCAGTTCCGAAAACACCATCCACAGCATCGCCCCCGCCGCGAGCCCGAGCCCCACCGGCAGCCACGGCGCGAAGGCCAGCACGAACAGGAAGGCCGGCACCGCCAGCAGCGGCTGCGGCAGCGAGGAAAAGACCGACCACCACGCCGCCTGCCAGACCCGCGCCCCGCGCGGCACCATCACCAGCGCAATCGCGAGCCCTTCCGGCACATTGTGCAGCGCAATCGCGACAGTGATGAAATCGCCCAGATCGCGCCCGCCGCCATAGGCGACGCCCACCCCCACCCCCTCGGCCGCGGAATGGGCGGTCATGATGCCGATGATCAGCAAGGCCCGCCCTGCGTCGGCGCCGGTCAGCTGCGCGATGGAATGATCCCCCTGCCGCGCGATCCAGCGATTGGCCAGCATGATCAGCCACAGCCCCGCGAGCAGACCGAGGATCGTGCGCAGGCCGCTGAATTCCATCCCCTCCACGATCAGGCTCATGCAGGCCGACAGCATCAACCCCGAGGCCACGGCATTGCCGATCCCGAGCCAGACGCCCCCGGAGCGTCCACGCGCGGCCAGCAGGGGCAGCGCACCGAGCCCGGTCGCCAGCGCAGTGATCAGGGCGGCGACGAAGACCAGAAGGATCGTCGGTTCATCGCCGAGAAACTGGCCGGAGAACATCTGCGCGCCTCAAAAATTTAGAATAATTCTAAATATGTTCGGCATCCGTATCCTGTCAAGCGCGCAGCGCATGCCGGCATGGTCCCGCCATCCGGATCAGTCGAGCGTGGCGAGCACCTCGCGCAGGGTTTCGACCAGTTGGTCGATCTGCGGCTTTTCGATGATCAGCGGTGGCGACATGGCGATGATGTCGCCGGTGGTGCGCACGAGGATCCCCTTTTCATAGGCCTTGAGGAAGGCAGCGAAGGCGCGCCGCGTCGGCTCCCCCGGGATCGGCTCCAGTTCCAGCGCGCCGATCAGGCCCATGTTGCGGATGTCGATGACATGGCGGGTGCCGCGCAGGGAATGCAGCGCCTCCTGCCAATAGGGGGCGAGGTCGGCGGCGCGTTCGAACAGGCCTTCCTCGCGATAGGTCTCCAGCGTGGCGAGGCCGGCAGCGCTGCAGATCGGCGCGCCGGAATAGGTATAGCCGTGGAAAAGCTCGATCAGATGTTCGGGGCCCTGCATGAAGGCATCGTGGATCGCGGCCGTTGTCAGCACCGCGCCCATCGGGATGACGCCGTTCGTCAGCCCCTTGGCGCAGGTGATCATGTCGGGCATCACGTTGAAATGCTCGGCCGCGAAGGAAGATCCGAGTCGCCCGAAGCCGGTGATGACTTCATCGAAAATCAGAAGAATGCCGTGCTTGGTGCTGATCTCACGGAGTTTTTCCAGATATCCCTTTGGGGGCAGCAAGACCCCGGTGGAGCCGGCCATCGGCTCCACGATCACGGCGGCGATGGTTTCGGCGCCGTGCAGCGCGACGATCCTCTCCAGATCCTCGGCCAGATGGGCGCCGTGCTCGGGCTGGCCTTTCGTCCATGCGTTTTCGGCCAGATGCGTATGAGGGAGGTGGTCTACCCCATTGAGAAGGCTTCCGAAAACCTTGCGGTTGTTGACGATCCCGCCGACCGAAATGCCGCCGAAATTGACGCCATGATAGCCCCGTTCGCGCCCGATCAGGCGGGTGCGCGCGCCCTCGCCGCGCGCCCGATGATAGGCGATGGCAATTTTTAGCGCGGTTTCAACGCTCTCCGATCCGGAGTTGGTGAAAAAGGCATGTTCCATCGGGGCCGGCGCCATATCCACCAGCTTGTTGGCCAGTTCGAAGGCCAGCGGATGGCCCATCTGAAAGGCGGGCGCGTAATCAAGCTCGGCCGCCTGTTTCTGGATTGCCTCCACGATCCGCGGGCGCCGGTGGCCGGCATTGCAGCACCACAATCCGGCGGTGCCGTCCAGCACCTGCCGGCCATCGGCGGTGGTGTAATGCATGCCCTCGGCGGCGACGAACATCCGCGGCGCCTGCTTGAACTGGCGGTTGGCGGTGAACGGCATCCAGAAGGCGCGCAGATCGTTGGGGATTTGGGGGCGGTCGAGGGCCATCGGGCTGCTCCGGTTGGGCGCGCCCCGGCGCCTTGCTCCGAGGCGTCATCGGGCTTGACGGGGCAGCGCCGAATACATCATCTGAAGCCACGACGCAGGGACGCTACCAGCTTTGGAAAGGCAGTCAAGACGCTTGCAACGTCGCGGGGTGCAGCCGGATGGGCGCGACGGAGGGCAGGGCGGTCTTGATGGGTAATGGAGAAATGTTCAAATCAGAAAAACGGGTTGCAGGCCGATCTTGCCCCAGATGCCGTGGGTTTTCGGTTTCTTGAGCGTCCTGCTGCGCCCTGCCGCGACGCCCGAGGCGCGGACCTTCCTGCGTGACCATCAGGCCCGTCGGTGCGGCCTGCCCGCGGGGCTGATCCGCCCCTCGCGCTATGGCCGGATCACGCTTGTCAGCACGATGAAGGACGAGGGGCCCTATCTGCTGGACTGGCTGTGCTGGCATCTGCTGGTGGGGGTGAGCGATTTTCTCGTTTTCACCAATGATTGCAGCGACGGGACGACCGAGCTGCTCGACGCGCTGGCGGCTGCGGGGGTGCTGATCCACCATGACAACCCCGATGACGGGCGCCAGTCCCCCCATCCGCGGGCGCTGTCGCAGGCGCGGGGGCACCCCTTGGTGCAGCTTTCGGATTGGCTGATGGTGCTCGATGCCGACGAATACGTCGTGCCGCGCCCGCCGCTGCGCGATCTGGACGGGCTGATCGACGCGATCACCGGCGCCGGCGCGCAGGAGATGCTGATCACATGGCGGTTTTTCGGCAGCGGCGGGCGGCTGCGATACGCGCCGCTGCCGGCGTTCCTGCGGTTTCAGCGTGCGGCGGCAGATGATCATCTGGCCGGCTATGGCTTCAAGACGCTTTTTGCCAATACCGGCGCGCTGCGGATGCAGATCCATCATCCGAACCTTTATCGCGAGGCCGAGCGGGCTGGGGTCGTGCGGCGGATGGTCAACGGCTCGGGCGCGCCCATCGATGGCGCCCGTCTGAAATGGAAACACCCGCCCGAGACCCATGGCTACGACCTTGCGCAGGTCAATCATTACGCGCTGCGCTCGGTCGAGGAGTTCCTGCTGCGCCAGATGCGCGGCGATGCGATCGGGCGCAACGACCGCCACGACGGGCGCTATTTCCGCAAACATGACCGCAACGAGATCCACGACACCACCGCGCGCGACCGCGCACCCGAGGTGGCGGTGCTGCGGGCGCGGCTGATGGCGCTGCCCGGCGTGGCGGAGGCGCAGGCGCTGGTGAGCGCGCGCATGGCCGCGCGGCTGGAGCGGCTGCGCGCCAGCCCCGATTACCGCAACCGGGTGGCGCAGATCATGGGCACGCCGGCCGATCCCCTGCGGCCCGGGCGTTGACGGGCGCGCCGAGGGGGCGGCGATTTCATCTTGCCGCGCCACGGGGGGCGGGCTAGGCTGTCCCCATTCCGGTCCGGGCAGCGATGTCTGGTGAAAAGGGAATCCGGTGCGCGGGCCTGCCAGCGATGGCCTGCCCGCAATGCCGGAACTGCCCCCGCAACTGTAAGCGGCGAGCGCGGTCGACAAATGTCACTGGGGCCTTCGGGCGCCGGGAAGACTCGGCCAAGCGATGACCCGCGAGTCAGGAGACCTGCCGGAATGATCACCCTGTCCGGGTGCGGGGCGCTCCGGGACAACGGTTATCCGTAGAGGTGACGCCCTTCACCGTCTGCGGATGGGCTCTGCCCTCCAATGACATTCTGACACGTCATGGCCGCCCGACCGGGCGGCGGGAGATCACGGCATGAGACCCCTTCTTCCTTCTGTCGCTGCGGCGCTGGCCTGCGCCGCGGCCCTGCCTGCGCAGGCGCAACAGGCTTTCGATCTGGGCGAGGTCGTCTTTTCGGCCAGCCTTGCGCCGGTGGCGCGCGGGCAGTCCGGCGCGGCGATCAGCGTGCTGACGCGCGACGATCTTGCCCGCGCCGGCGATGCCAGCCTGTCGTCGGTCCTGGGCCGTCTGCCAGGCGTGTCGGTCACGCAGACCGGTGGCCAGGGCGGCCCGACCAGCGTGTCGATCCGTGGCGCCTCTGCCCGCTACATCGCGGTCTATGTCGATGGCGTTCTGGTGACGGACCCGACGCAATTGCGGGTCGAATTCGACTTTGGCGGCCTGTCGGCGCGCGATATCGAACGGGTCGAGGTGCTGCGCGGGGCGCAATCGGCGCTTTACGGCGGCTCTGCCGTCGGCGGCGTCATTTCGATCACCACGACGCGGGCAACCCGGGACGGCACCGAACAGCGCCTGCGTGTCGAAGGCGGCAGTTATGGCACGCTGGATGCAAGCTACAGCTTTGCCCGGCGCAGCGGCGCGCTGGAGACGACCTTTGCGGTGTCGCGGTTTCATACCGACGGCTTTTCGTCGATCGTGCGCAGCGCCACGAACCCGATCGGGGCGCCCGACGCGCATGACCGGGCGGCCGTGCGGATCGGCGCACGCTATACCGCCAGCGATGCGCTGGTGCTGGGCGCGGACCTGTCGCGCGAAACCGCGCGCACCGAATATGACGACGAATTCAACCGCCGCGATGCCGACAACCTGGCGCGCCGGACGCGGACGCAGGGGCGGGTCTTTGCCGAATTCTCGATGGGCAGTTCGACGCATGAGCTCAGCCTGAACGCGATGCAGGTCAACCGGACCTTCGCCGAAGCCTTCCGCGATGCGGCCTTCGAAGGGCAGCGGGTGACGCTGCGCTATGTCGGGACGACCCCGCTCGCGCCCAGCGCGACCCTGTCCTACGGTTTCGAGATCGGGCGCGAGAAGTTCAAGTCCGGGCAGCCTGCTTTCAACGTGTTCGAAAGCCTGCAACAATCGGGTGCCTTTGCCGAATTGCTCTGGGCGCCGGGCGACCGGCTTGATCTGGGCGCGGCGCTGCGGCTCGATCGCGACCCCAACACGGGGACCACGCCCTCGGGGCGCCTGTCTGCCTCGTGGCGGGCAAGCGATGCGCTGACGCTGCGCGGCCTGATCGGCAGCGGCTATCGCGCGCCGTCGATGGAAGAGCGATTTGCGGATTACGACTTTCGCAGCGGCCCGCCGTTTCCTTCGACCTATTATTTCCAGGGCAATCCGAACCTGCGGCCCGAAAAGAGCCTGAGCGCGGAAATCGGCGCCGACTGGCAGGTCAGCCCGGACCTGCGGCTGGGCGCCACGGTCTTTTACCTCGACACCCGCGATGCGATCCGGGGATGCGGCGAATTCGAGGCCGGGCCCTGCGGATTTGCGCTGCCTGCCGGGGTGACGGCCAGCTACGAGAACCTTGACCGCCTGCGCCGCCAGGGGGTGGAGTTTTCCGCCGACTGGCAGATCGCCGATGACCACCGCCTGACCGCCGCCTATACCTATACCGATGCGCGGATCACGCGCGGCAACAACGCGGGCGCCCGGCTTGGCAGCCTGCCGCGCCACGATCTTGCCCTTTCGCTGGAAAGCCGGCTGACCGAGCGTCTGACAGCGACAGGCACGCTGACGGTCAAGGCGGACCGGCTGGCACGCGATGGCGGCGCGCGGCTCGAGTCGTTCGGCGTGACCAATGTCAATCTGGTCTATGCCCTGACCGACAGGGCGGATCTGTCGTTGCGGGTCGATAACCTTTTCGACCGGAAATATCAGGAAGTGCCGCATTTCGGCACGTCAAGGCGGGCATTCTATGTTGGCGTGGCAAGCCGTTTCTAGGGCTGTATCGGGGGCCGTTTCAAAAGCTCTGGCGCTGGGCCTGGCGTTGGGCGGGGGCGTCTGTGCCCCCGCCATCAGTGCCGGTGCCGACAACCCGCCGCCGCAACGCGTCGTGTCGATCAACCTGTGCACCGATCAACTGGCGATGCTGCTGGCCGGGCAGGGGCAGCTTGTCTCGGTCTCGCATCTGGCGGTGGACCCGATGGCCTCGGCCATGGTGGCCGAGGCGCGCGCCTATCAGATCAACCACGCCCAGGCCGAAGAGATATTTCGCCTCGCCCCCGATCTGGTGCTGGCCGGGCAATGGTCGAACCCGCACACGATCGACCTGTTGCGCCGGCTGGGCATCGATGTGGTGCAATTCGCCCCCGAAACTGGTTTCGACGACCTGCGCGCCAATATCTTCCGCATGGGCGCGGTGCTGGGACGTCCGGCCGAGGCCGAGGCGCTGCGCGCGCGGTTCGAGGCCGATCTGGCCGCCCTGCGGCGCGAGGCGGCGGAGCGCCCGCTGGCGCTGATGCACCATGCCAACAATTATTCCTCGGGCGATGCCTCGCTGGCCCACGAGATCCTGCTGGCCGCGGGCTGGGACAATGCGGCCGTGGCGGCGGGGCTGGCCGGCGGGCCGGTGGCGATGGAATTGCTGGTGATGCTGACGCCCGATCTGGTGGTCTCCTCGCGCCGCTTTCCCGGCGCCTCGCGCGCCGAGGAGGTGCTGGACCATCCGGCCATGGCGGCCCTGCGCGACCGCTCGCGCCGCGCGGCGCTGTCCGATGCCGAGTGGATCTGCGGCACGCCCCATGTGCTGAACGCGGTGGCCCGGCTGGCGGGTCTGCACGAGGCGCCGCAATGACCCGGCGGTGGCGGCCATGAGCGGGCTGCGCGCCACGACCCCGCGCTGGCTCGCGCCCGGCCTCGGGGCGCTGATCGCGGCGCTTTTCGTGGCCTCGCTTCTGGTCGGGCCGGCCGGGCTGGGGCTGACCGAGACGGCGCGGGCGCTTTTGCTGGGGCAGGGCGAGGCCGCGGTGCTGGTGATGCGCGAAATCCGGCTGCCGCGGGCGCTGCTGGCGGTGCTGGTGGGGGCTGCGCTGGGCATGGCCGGGGCGGCGATGCAGGGCTATCTGCGCAATCCGCTGGCCGAGCCCGGGCTGATCGGCGTGTCCGGCGCGGCCGCGTTGGGGGCGGTGGTCTCGCTCCAGACGGGGCTGGCGGCGGCCCATGCGCTGGCGTTGCCGGGCGCGGCGCTGGCCGGCGCGCTGGGGGCAGTGGCGCTGATCCTCGCGCTGGCCGGGCCGCGCGGAGGCTCGCTCACGCTGATCCTTGCGGGCATCGCGGTCTCGGCGCTGGCGGGCGCGTTGACGGCGCTGGTGCTGAACCTGTCGCCCAACCCCTTCGCCGCGACCGAGATCGTCTTCTGGACCATGGGCTCGCTCGCCGACCGCTCGTTTACCCATGTCTGGCTGGCCGCGCCGCTGATCGGGCTTGGCTGCGCGCTGATGCTGTCGCTGGGCCGGGGGCTGGATGCGCTGACGCTGGGCGAGGATGCCGCCGCCGCGCTGGGGGTGGAGATGACGCGCCTGCGGCTGGGGCTGATCCTGGGCGTGGCGCTGGCGGTGGGGGCGGCGACGGCGGTGGCGGGCGCCATCGGCTTTGTCGGGCTTGTGGTGCCGCATCTGCTGCGCCGGATCGTGGGCGCGCGGCCCGCGCCGCTTCTGTGGGCCTCGGCCATGGGGGGCGCGGTGCTGGTGCTGGCGGCCGATATCGCGGTGCGGCTGATCCTGCCGCAAAGCGATCTGAAGCTCGGCGTCGTCATGGCGCTGATCGGCGCGCCGATCTTTCTGCACCTGATCTACCGGATGCGGGGGGAGATGCGATGAGCCTTCTGGCGCTCGGGAACCTGACCCTGCGGCGCGGCCCGTGCCCGGTGGTCGATGGCGTGAGCCTGACCGTCGCGCCGGGCGAATGCGTGGGCCTGATCGGCCCGAACGGCGCCGGCAAGACCTCGCTTCTGCGCGCCGCGCTGGGGCTGGAGCGGGCGGAGGGCCGCGCGAGCCTCGCCGCCATGTCGGCCGCGGCGCGGGCACGGGCGGTGGCCTTTCTGCCCCAGACCCGCCAGATCGCGTGGCCGGTCGCGGTGGAGGTTCTGGTGGCGCTGGGGCGCATCCCCCATCTGCCCCCGGGCGCGCGCCTCGCGCCCGCCGACCGCGCG
>SKUV01000286.1 GCA_007129775.1 Paracoccaceae bacterium
AGCCACCGTCTGGGGCTATCGCGAGCACAATTACCTTATGGTGACCGAGCGCGCGCCCGCCCGCCCGGGGCTGATCGAACGTGGCTGGCGCGTGCGCGCGGGCCATGTGATCACCGCCACCGGCGCCATCGAACGCACCATCGCCTTTGGCAACAACGACCGGCCCGGGGTGATGCTGGCCTCGGCGGTGCAAAGCCTCGTCAACCGCCATGCGGTGGCGCCGGGGCAGCGGGTGGCGATCTTTGCCAACAACAATTCCGCCTATGGGGTGGCGGCCGATCTGGTGGCGGCGGGGCTGCAGGTGGTGGCGCTGATCGACAGCCGGGCCGAGGTGCCCGAGGCCGCGCGCGCGCTGGTGCCCGGCGTGCCCCTCCGCCCCGGCCATGTGGTGCGCGATGTGCGCGGCGCCCATGGCCTGCGCGCGGTCGATATTGCGCCCCTGAACGGGCACGGGGGCGGGACGCCGGAACGGCTGGCCTGCGATCTGCTGGCGGTCTCGGGCGGCTGGAACCCGACGGTGCATCTGTGGTCGCAATCCCGCTCCGGCCTGCGCTTTGATGCAGCGCTCGCGGCCTTCGTGCCCGACCGGCCGGCGCAGGCCATCAGCGCCGCGGGCGCCGCCGCCGGGGCCTTTGCCCTGCCCGATGCCCTGCGCTCGGGCGCCGAAGCCGCGGCGCGCATCACCGGCAGGCCCCTGCCCGAGATCGCCCCCGACATCCCCGAGGCCGACGACCTGGCATACGCCATCGCGCCGCTGTGGGAGGTGCCGGGCGCGCGCGGCAAGGCCTTCGTTGATTTGCAGAACGACGTGACGGCCGAGGATATCCGCCTCGCCCTGCGCGAAGGCTATGACGATGTGGAACTGGTCAAGCGCTACACCACCGCGGGCATGGGGCTCGATCAGGGCAAGACCGGCAATGTCACCGTCATCGGCACGCTGGCGCAGGCCCGCGGGCTGGACCCCGGCGCCGTGGGCACCACCACCTATCGCGCGCCATGGACGCCGGTCGCCTTCGGCGCCATCTCCGGGCAGCGCGACGGGCGGCTGGCGCTGCCATGGCGCGAAACGCCGGTCACGCCGTGGAACATCGCCCGCGGCGCGGTGATGTACGAGGCCGGCGCCCGCTGGCGTCGCCCGGGCTATTTTCCCCGCACGCCGCAGGAGCCGATGGCCGAGGCCGTCGCGCGCGAATGCCGCGCGGTGCGCGAGGGTGTGGGCGTCTACGACGGCTCTCCGCTGGGCAAGTTCGAGATCAAGGGCCCCTGCGCCGGCCGGTTTCTCGACCGGCTCTATACCAACATCATGTCCAGCCTCGCGCCGGGGCGGGGGCGCTACGGGCTGATGCTGTCGGATGACGGGCTGATCCTCGATGACGGGGTCTGTTTCCGGCTTGATGAACACCGCTGGCTCGTCTCCACCTCCACAGGCCATGCCGAGGCGATCCACCGCCATATGGAGGAGGAGTTGCAGACCGGTTGCGCGGGCTGGGCGGTGCGCATCACCCCCGTCACCGGCCAGTGGTGCAACGCCACGATCTGCGGCCCGCAGGCGCGTGCGGTGATGGCGGCGCTCGGCACCGATATCGACCTGTCGCCCGAGGCTTTCGGCTTCATGGACCTGCGCGAGGGCCATGTGGCCGGCCTGCCCGCCCGGGTGCTGCGCGTCAGCTTCACCGGCGAATTGTCCTTCGAGGTCAACGTCGCCCCGCGCCACATGGCGGCGCTTTGGGAAAAGGTGATGGCCGCCGGCGCGCAGCACGGCATCCTGCCCGTGGGATCGGAGGCCAGCCATGTGCTGCGGGTGGAAAAGGGCTTCCTGTCGCTGGGCCACGAGGTCGACGGCACGGTCGATCCCCATGATCTGGGCATGGGCTGGGTCATGTCGCGCAAGAAGGCCGATTATCTGGGCAAGCGCGCTGTGGCGATCCGCCGCGCGGGCAGTGACGCCGCGGGCCAGCCCCGGCGCGAACTGGTGGGCGTGATCCCCGAACCCGACCGCCCCATCCCCGAAGGCGCCCCCCTGACGCCCGGCGGGACGCGCGCGGCGACGGAGGGCTTCGTCACCGCCTGTGTCTTCAGCGTGGTGCAGAACCGCTGGCTGGGCCTCGCGCTGCTGGACGGCGGCCATGCCCGCCACGGCGAGACCGCCCATGTCCGGCTACAGGGGGGCGAGGTTATCCCGGTCCGGATCACGCCCCCCTGCCATTTCGACCCCGAAGGCCGGCGGCTGAGGTCCTGACCATGCGCTATGATGCCACCGTCACACCGCTGGAAACACAGGCATTGTTCGACCTGCAGGGGCCGGCGGGAGCCTTGCGCGACTGGCTGCGCGAGGCGTCGCCCGGCGCGCCCCTGTCCGCGCTTCCCGACCGCCCCAACAGCGCGCGGGCAGAGGGGGGCGCGACGCTGATGCACCTCGGCCCGGAACACTGGATCCTGCGCGCCGATCTCGCCCGCGAGGCCGCGTTGGAGGCGGCGCTCCGCCCGGCCGAGGCACCGCCCGCGCTTTCGGTGGTGCGCATCTCGGACACGCTCTCCTTTTTCCGCATCACCGGGTCTGAGGCCTCCGAGATCATGGCCATCGCCTGCCCGCTCGACCTGCACCCCGAAAGCTTCGGCCCGCAGGCGGCAAGCTTTACCGCCGCCTTCGGCACAAAGGCGCTGGTCAGCCGCTGCGAGGGCGGCTTCGATCTGGCGGTGGAGCGCAGCTTTGCGCCCTATGTGGCCGAGGCGCTGGCCACCGCGACCGGCACGGGCTGAGGAGCGACATGAGCCCCGCTTCGTGAAAAAGCTCCGGCCTCTGGCGTTGCCAGTCCTCAGGGGTGCCGGGCTAGAGGCGCATCTGCACCATTCCGTCGCGCACGCGCACCTCGAGCACCCGCATCGGGCGGGTGGCGGGGGCGGCGACGGGGCGGCCGTCGCGCACATCGAAAGCGCCCTGATGCAGGGGGCATTCGATCACATGGCCGTCGAAATAGCCGTCGCACAGGTCCGCCCCGCCGTGGTTGCACAGCGCCAGCGAGGCATGGATCCCGCTGGGCGTGTCATAGACGGCGATCAGGCGCTGGCCCACCTGCACCCGGGTCACCCAGTTCGGCTCCAGATCGGCGAGCGCGATCACGTCGCGCCAGGGTTTCGTGCTGGCGGGTTTCGTGCTGGCGGGTTTCGTGCTGGCGGGTTTCGTGCTGGCGGGCTTCGCGCTCACTCCCGGCCCTCGCGGCTTTGCGCGCGGATGCGGCGCAGGATGTCGCGATGCGCGCCCAGATAGCCACCCGGCTCCACATGGATGTGGTCGCGCAGCCGTTCGTGCAGGCGTGGCAGCGCGTGGAACGGGACCGAGGCCACATAATGATGCTCGGCGTGGTAATTCATGTTCCAGCACAGAAACCGCCACGGCGCCGACACGAGGTTGGTGCGGGTGTTCTCGCTCATCTGCGCGACCTCTGGGCGGCCAACATGCTCGGTCATGCGGATGAAGCGCATCACCGGCTCGCCCAGAAAAACCGGGATGATCCAGTACCAGACCAGCCCCCACCAGCCGCTCGCCGCCATGCCCGCGAAGATCAACGCATAGATCGCCAGCATCACCCGGGCATCGCGGATGACGGCGGCGTATTCCTCGCGCGGAATGAAACGCTTTTCCGCCTCTGACAGCCGGCCGGCAGCGTGGCGCGCGACTTCGGTGAACTTGGTTTTCCAGTAGGGCAGCGCCGAAAGATAGAGCAGGTATTCGCCATAGCCCCGCGGCATCGGCACCTGTTCGGGGTCCTTGCCGGTCAGTTGGGTATAGGTGTGGTGGTCGCAATGCTCGTAGCGGAAGAACCGGTGCGGCACCATGATGATCAGCCCGCAGATCTGGCCCACCAGATCGTTGAGCCAGCGCGTCCGGAAGGCGGTGTAATGAACGCATTCGTGCTGCAGCGAGAAGTGATGCACCAGCACCACCCCGTGCAGCAGCATCGCCGGCCAGATCAGCCAGCTGTCCCATGCCAGCGTGATCAGCGTGGCGGTCACGGCCAGCACCAGCAGCCACAGCGCCAGCCGCCGAAGCGCCGGGCCGTCGGATCTCTGCATCAGGGATTTCAGGTCTTCGCGGGTCAGCTTGCCCTCGGCAAGCGCCTGGGTCAGGGGCGTGACGACACCTTGTGTCATGACGTATCATCCATGGAGTTGCCGGGTGCCGGGGCCCCTGATCGGGTGCCATCGCGGGCAGTGCCGGCGCCGGAGACGGAAGTGCTCCGCACCCTGCGGCCGCCTCGTGCCGACCGCATTGCCCCAAGTATTAGCGGCGCTGTCGCGATTCGATCAACCCCGCAGATCGCGCGCCGCGGCGGGCGCAGGGTCCGGGCACGGCGGCCGGGAAAACCGGCGGCGGCATCGGGTGATTGCCCCGGCGCGGCCCGCAGGGTAGAGCAATGCGCGGGCGGCGCTGCCGGGTCTTCGCCCAAGGTCACGCCCGCCCCTGCCCTGCCCCGGCCGGAGCGCGCGCCAAAACCGCGCCCGGCGCCTGCGGAGAAAAGACCATGATCCTGTGTTGCGGAGAGGCGCTGATCGACATGCTCCCGCGCGAGACCACCGAGGGGCTCGCCGCCTTCGCCCCCCATGCCGGGGGCGCGGTGTTCAACACCGCGATCGCGTTGGGCCGTCTGGGGGCGCGGGCGGGCCTGTTCACGGGGATGTCACGCGATCTTTTCGGGCAGATGCTGGAACGCGCGCTCGACGGCTCGTATGTGGACCATGGGCGCGCGCTGCGCTCCGACCGGCCGACGACGCTCGCCTTCGTCACGCTCAGCCGCGGGCAGGCGCGCTATGCGTTCTATGACGAAAACACCGCCGGGCGGATGCTGGAACCGAAGGATCTGCCGGATCTGGGCGCGGATGTGGGCGCGCTGTTCTTCGGCGGCATCAGCCTTGTGGCCGAGCCCTGCGGAAGCGCCTACGAGGCGCTGATGCTGCGCGAGGCGCCGGCACGGGTGACGATGATAGACCCCAATATCCGGCCCGGTTTCATCACCGACGAGGCCGCCTATCGCGCGCGGCTGGATCGCATGATCGGCGCGGCCGATATCGTCAAGCTGTCGGACGAGGATATGGCGTGGCTCGACGGGGGCGCGGGCGGCACGCTGGCCGAACGCGCGCGCGCGCTGCTTGCGCGCGGGCCTCGGGTGGTGATCGTGACCGAGGGCGCGAAGGGTGCCACCGGCCATACCGCGCGCCGACAGGTCCATGTGCCCGCGCCCTCGGTCACGGTGGCCGATACGGTGGGGGCGGGCGATACGTTCAACGCGGGCGTGCTGTGCGCGCTGCACCGCCATGATCTGCTGACACGGCCGGCGCTGGCGGATCTGTCGGAGGCCGCGCTGCGCAGCGCGCTTTCGCTGGGCGTGCATGCCGCCGCCGTCACCGTCAGCCGCGCCGGCGCCAACCCGCCCCGCGCCGACGAGCTGGCCTGATGCGGGCGCTGGTGCAGCGGGTCACCTCGGCCGAGGTGCGGGTGGAGGGCGCGGTGATCGGGCGCACGGGTCCGGGGCTGCTGGTGCTGGTCTGCACCATGCAGGGCGACGGAACGGCGGAGGCGGAGGCGCTCGCCGCGCGGGTGGTCAAGCTGCGCATCTTCCGCGACGAGGCGGGGCGCATGAACCGCTCGCTCCTCGATACCGGCGGGGGCGCGCTTGTGGTCAGCCAGTTCACCCTTGCCGCCGATACCCGCCGCGGCAACCGTCCAGGCTTTTCCGCCGCAGCCCCGCCGGACGAGGGGCAGCGCCTTTACGAGCATTTCGCGCAGGCGCTGGCGGGGCATGGTGTGGCGGTGGAAACAGGCGCCTTCGGCGCCGACATGGCGGTGGCGCTGGTCAATGACGGGCCGGTGACGATCTGGCTGGAGGTGCAGGGCGGATGATCCGGCTCGACGACCGGGATCTGGCGATCCTGCGGGTGCTGGCGCGCGAGGGTCGTATCTCAAAGGCCGATCTGGCACGGCGTATCAACCTGTCGACCTCGCCGGCATGGGAACGGCTGACGCGCCTGGAAAGCGCGGGCATCATCGAAGGCTACCGCGCCGAGATCGCGCTGAAGGCCATCGCGCCGCATCTGGTGGTTTTCGTCACGCTGGAACTGGACCGCCACACCGCCGGCAGTTTCGAGCGATTCGAGGGGCTTGTGAACGAGGCGCCCGAGGTCACCGGCTGCTGGGCGCTGGGCGGCGGGTTCGATTACCTCATGCAGGTCATCGCGCGCGACATCGGCGCCTATCAGGCGGTGATCGACCGGCTTCTGGACAGCGGGGCGGGGATTGCGCGCTATTACAGCTATGTGGTCACGAAACCGGTGAAGACCGGGCCGCCGCCGCTGGACCTGCTGATGCAGGCCTAAGGCCCCGAGCGCTGAGGCTGCGCCGCCCGTGCCCTTTCGTCGCGCGCCCCGCCCATTGACCCTGCCCATTGACCCTGCCCGTGCCACCCTGCCGGCCCGCCAGCCTGACGGCGCAGCCGATCAGGCCATCACCCGAAGGCCGATGTCACGATCCGGCGCGGCGAAAAGCGCGGCTGCATCGGGGTAGCGGGCCAGTATCTCCGGCCCGCCGGGCAGACGCTCGGCCCGCAGGGCGCCGTCCTCCCACAATGCCACCCCATCGGCAGTGACCGTGGCATCGAAGACATTCCAGCTTATCTCGCCCGGTGCATAGGCCCCGCAGGTGTGGAAATGCAGGATGCGCGGATTGCCGAAGGCCACCCCGCCCCAAAGCTCCCAGCGGTCGCGCATGTTCCACGGAAAGCCGCACCCCGGGTGGATGCCTGCGTGCCATGAATGCACGAAATCCCGGTCGATGCCGAACATCGCAGCAATCCGGTCATACTGGGCATTGGCGCGGGCGACATCGCGGCCCGCGCCCTCGAACCCGGCCAGGCGGCCCCGGTCCAGCAGGGCATGGACCGGAGCATCGAACTCCACCGTGTAATCATCGTAATACCGGCTTCCCGAGCCGGTCAGAAAGGTCAGGGCGACGCGCCCGGAAAAGCTGTGCGCCGGCACCGGGGTAAAGACCGACATCGGAAACCGCAGGATCGTGGTATCGCCCTCGGGCGTCAGATCCATCTCGGGCCGGCCGGTCACATCGGTGCCGAGCGGGCAGGTGATGCGCACATTCCGCGCGCGATCCACGGCGTGATTGATCGCCGATTTCACGCCGAGAAAGGCGTGATGATGACCGCTGGCAAACCGCGAGACGAACAATTCGCGCGTCACCGCGAAACTGACGATGATCCGCTTGCCCTCGGGCATGTCCGAAAACCGGAGCTGATCGCCCAGCCGGGCAAGAAACACCACGATGTCAGCAGCCGCGATCATATCAAGCAGTTCCCGCGACAGATGCGGGTTGTCGGGCAGAAAGCCGACATCGTGGCGCGTCACCGCAAGCCCAGCTTCGCCCGCCACGCGGGCCACGAGCGCCACGGCAGCGCCGTCGCAATAGCCGTATTCTGCGGGCTCGTAGGCGATGAGCAGCCGCTCGCCCGGTCTTGCCCGCGCGCAATTCTCCAGAAGATTGAGCACACCCGCTTCGGGCGTCAGCGCCGCCATTGTCGCACCCACCGATCCAATGGGGCAGCATAAGCCTGCAACCGGGCCAAGTGCTATTTGATTTCGGTTATGAGATGCATTAGGCTGACTAATATGATCGTCAACCTGCCCTATGCGTCGCTGCGCGCCTTCGAGGCGGTGGTGCGCCTGTCGGGGTTTTCCGCCGCCGCGCAGGAACTCGGCGTCAGCCAGAGCGCGGTCAGCCAGCATGTCAAGGCGCTGGAGGAATGGCTCGGTCTGGAATTGCTGGTGCGCAGCGCGCGCCGCTCGGCCCCGACCCCGGAGGGCGCGCAACTGGCGCAGGCGATCGCCGACGGGCTGGGCCGGATCTCGGATGTCTGCGCGCGGCTGCGCGACCGGACGCGTTCGGAAAACACGGTTGTGATCAGTGGCCTGCCTGGTTTCGCCGTCACATCGCTCTTCCCGCGGCTGCTGAATTTCGACAACGCGCACCCGCATCTGGCCGTCTCCA
>SKUV01000344.1 GCA_007129775.1 Paracoccaceae bacterium
GGCGGGTGGGCGGCGTGGGCGCGGCCCGGGCGGCCGTCAGGCGCCCCGGCGGCGTTTCTCGAACCGCGGCAGCATGGCGGAAAAGTCGCGCCCGCGCCCGTCCTCGCCCTCCACGAAGGTCTCGTAAAGCCGCATCGCCGCCAGCCCCAGCGGCGTGTCGGCATCCGCCGCCTCGGCCGCCTGCTGGCTCAGCCGCAAATCCTTCAGCATCAGATCGGCCGCGAAACCGGGCTTGTAGCCGTTGTCCGCAGGGCTCTGCGGCCCTACGCCCGGCGCCGGGCAATAGGCGTTCATCGTCCAGCTATAGCCAGACGACGTGCTGACCACGTCGAACATCTTCTGCCGGTCGAGGCCCAGCCGGTCGGCCAGCGCGAAGGCCTCGCAGGTGCCGATCATGGTAATGCCGAGGATCATGTTGTTGCAGATCTTGGCCGCCTGTCCGGCCCCGGCATCGCCGCAATGCACCGCCTTCTGGCCCATCACGTCGAAAAGCGGCCGCACCCGTTCGAAGGCTTCGGCCGGCCCGCCCGCCATGAAGGTCAGCGTGCCCGCCGTGGCCCCGCCGATTCCGCCCGAGACCGGCGCATCCACCGCCATGCAACCGGCGCCGGCCGCCGCATCGGCCACCGCGCGCGCGCTCTCCACATCCACGGTGGAGCAATCCAGCAGCACGGCACCCGGCGACATCTCCGGCAGAATCTCCTTCGCGACCGCGCACAGCACGGGGCCGTCGGGCAGCATGGTGATCACCACCTCGGCCCCCGTCGCCGCCGCGGCCGCGCTGGCGGCGGGGCGCAGGCCCTCGGGCAGCGGCGCGACCGGGTCATAGCCCGTCACCTCATGCCCGGCGGCGACCAGATTGGCCGCCATCGGCGCGCCCATATTGCCCAGTCCGACAAATCCGATCCGCATCGTCGCTCCTCCCTCAAAGTTCCAGTTCCGCTGCGCCGAGCGGGGCGAGCATCGCCGCCACCTCCTCGGCCGGCACATCGGTGATCGCCCCGTGCCGCCAGCGCGGCGCATTGTCCTTGTCGATGATCGCCGCGCGGATCCCTTCGAGGAAATCGCCCCGCTCCATCGCTCTGTGGACAAAGCGGTATTCCAGCGCCAGCGCCTCGGGCAAGGTGCTGTGGCGGGTCAGGCTGTGCTGCATCTCCAGCGTGCAGGCCAGCGCCAGCGGGCTGCCGCGGCCCAGCGCCTTGCGCGCGGCCTCGGCCCAATCCCCGGTGGTTTCGGCGAGTGCCGCGACCAGTTGCGCCGGATCGCGGGCGTGAAAGACGGCGCTGATCGCTTGCTCCTGCCCGGGCAGGGGGCTGTCGGGGGCCGGGGTGGCGGCGGCGGCGATGGCGGCATCGATCGCGCCCGGCGCGCCGGTCTCGCACAGGCGGGCGACAAGGTCGGGCCAGCCGGTCTCGGGTACGAAGGTATCGGCGAAGCCCGCAAAGATCGCGCAGCCCGGCCCCATCCGCGCCCCGGTCATCCCCAGCCACGCCCCGAGCGCCCCCGGCGCCCGGCGCAGCAAGAGCGAGCCGCCCACATCCGGCACCAGCCCAATGCCGCATTCGGGCATGGCGATCCGGCTGGTGTTGCCCACGATCCGGTGGCCGGCATGGCAGGCAAGTCCCACACCGCCGCCCATGGTGAAGCCTTGCATCAGCGCCACTACCGGTTTGGGATAGGCGCCGATCAGCGCGTTCATGCGGTATTCGTCGCGCCAGAAGCGGCGGCCATATTCGAAATCGCCCGCCGTTCCGGTGGCGTAAAGCTCGGCGATGTCGCCGCCGGCGCAAAAGGCTTTCGGCCCCTCGGCATCGATCACCACCAGCGCCACGGCCGGATCTTCGGCCCAGCTTCGCAGGGCGGCCTCGATCCGGCGGCACATCTCGTGGGTCAGGGCGTTGAGTGCCTTGGGCCGGGTCAGTGTGATCCGGCCGGCGCGGCCTTCGGTGCGGATGTTCAGATCGCTCATGTCCCGTCACGCTCCGCCAGCAGGCTGCGCGCCACGATCACGCGCATGATTTCGTTGGTGCCTTCGAGGATCTGGTGCACGCGCAGGTCGCGCACGATCTTTTCGATCCCGTAATCTGCCAGATATCCATAGCCCCCGTGCAATTGCAGGCAGGTATCGGCGACATCGCTTGCGGCTTCGGTCACGAAAGCCTTGGCCATGGCGCAGAATTTGGTGGCATCCGGGGCGCCGGTGTCGAGCTTCCACGCCGCCTGACGCAGCAGGATGCGCGCAGCCTGCAAGGCGATCTCGGCATCGGCGAGCTTGAATTGCAGCGCCTGAAACCGGTCGATCGTCTGACCGAAGGCGCGGCGCTCGCCCATATAGGCCAGCGTCGCCTCCAGCGCGGCCTGCGCCGCGCCGAGCGAGCACGCGGCGATGTTCAGCCGCCCGCCATCAAGGCCCATCATCGCATATTTGAAACCTTTGCCCTCTTCTCCCAGTAAATTAGCGGCCGGAATGTCGCAATTGTCCAACTGCACCTGCCGCGTCGGCTGGCTGCGCCAGCCCATCTTGTGCTCCAGCCCGCCGAAACTGAGCCCCTCGGCGCCGGCCTCCACCACCAGCGCCGAGATGCCGCGCGGCCCCTGCTCGCCGGTGCGGGCCATCACGATATAGCCATCCGAATAGCCGCCGCCCGAGATGAAGGCCTTGGTACCGTTCAGCCGCCAGCCGTCTGCTGTCCGTTCGGCCCGTGTGCGGAGCGCGGCGGCGTCCGATCCGCTGCCCGGTTCGGTCAGGCAATAGGACAGCACCAGATCCATGCGCAGCGCACCGGGAAGGAGTCTGTCACGCAGATCATCCGCGCCGAAGCGGTCGATCATCCCGGCGCACATGTTGTGGATCGACAGGAAGGAGGCGACCGAGGCGCAGGAGCGGCTGAGCGCCTCGAACACCAGCACCGCATCAAGCCGCGACAGCCCGGTGCCGCCGTGATCCTCGTGGACATAGATGCCGGACAGGCCCAGTTCGGCCAGTTTCGGCCACAGATCGCGCGGAATCGTGCCGGCCTCGTCCCATGCCCGGGCATGGGGGGCGATATGCTCGGCCCCGAAGGCGCTGACCATGTCGATGATCGTCTGCTGTTCCTCGTTCAGCGCGAAATCCATCACAGACCTTTCTGCCGGCGATCCCGCCGCCCGTGGTGCCTTGGGGCAGGTTGCCGCATTCGCTTTTTCCCCGGTGCGCGGCGCCTATCTCTGCCACGAAAGGAGATGTCGCCATGTTCGATCTTCAAGACCCCTCCCGCCATGATCTGACGCGCCACCACGCGCCCGCCGATCTGTCGGACCGCGTGGCGCTGCGGGTCGTCAAGCTGATGCGCGTCTTTGCCGATGCCTTCTTTTCCAAGCGCTACGGCCACCGCGCCGTGGTTCTGGAAACCGTCGCCGCCGTGCCCGGCATGGTGGGAGGAATGTTGCAGCATCTCAAGGCGATCCGGCGCATCCGCGACGATCAGGGATGGATCCGCGAGTTGCTCGACGAGGCCGAGAACGAGCGGATGCATCTGATGGCCTTCATCAAGATCGCCCAGCCCAGCCTGCTGGAGCGCGGCCTGATCCTGCTGGGGCAGGGGGTGTTCTTCAACCTCTATTTCCTGCTCTACATCGTCGCGCCGAAGACGGCGCATCGGGTCGTGGGCTATCTGGAGGAAGAGGCCGTCATCAGCTACACCCAGTATCTCGCGCAGGTCGAAAGCGGCGCGGTCGAAAACGTGCCCGCCCCGCAGATGGCCATCGATTACTGGGGCCTGCCTCAGGATGCCCGGCTGCGCGAGTTGATCGTCGCGGTGCGCGCCGACGAGGCCGGGCACCGCGACAAGAACCACGATTTCGCCGATGCGATCCGGGACAAGCTGCACGATTGATACCTCCCTCGGCCGGCGGGTTGCGCGCCCGCCGGAACGCTCCCTGTGCTCAATCCATCGCCCTGAAGTGGAACTCGCCGCCCTCCTTCAGTCCGGAGGGCCAGCGCGAGGTCACGGTCTTGGTGCGCGTATAGAAGCGGAAGGCATCGGGGCCGTGCTGGTTGAGATCGCCGAAACCCGATTTCTTCCAGCCGCCGAAGGTGTGATAGGCCAGCGGCACCGGGATCGGCACGTTGATCCCGACCATCCCCACATTCACCCGCGCCGCGAAGTCGCGCGCGGTATCGCCGTCGCGGGTAAAGATGGCGGTGCCGTTGCCGTATTCGTGGTCCATCGCAAGTTTCAGCGCCTCCTCATAGCTGTTGGCGCGCACCTGGCTGAGGACGGGGCCGAAGATCTCCTGCCGGTAGATGTCCATCTCGGGGGTGACGTGGTCGAAAAGGTGCGGGCCGATGAAAAAGCCCTCCTCATAGCCCTGAAGCGCGAAGTCGCGGCCATCGACCACCAGTTTCGCCCCCTGCTTCACGCCGCTTTCCACCAACCCGAGGATGCGTTGCCGGGCCTCGGCGGTCACGACGGGGCCGTAATCCACATCATCGCCTGCGGTATAGGGGCCGACCTTCAGCTTTTCGATGCGCGGCACCAGCTTTTCGATCAGCGCATCGGCCGTGCGCTCGCCCACCGGCACGGCGACCGAGATCGCCATGCAGCGTTCGCCCGCTGCGCCATAACCGGCGCCGACCAGCGCGTCTGCGGCCTGATCCATGTCGGCATCGGGCATGATGATCATGTGGTTTTTCGCGCCGCCGAAGCATTGCACCCGTTTGCCCGCCGCGCAGCCGCGCGAATAGATGTAATGGGCGATGGGGGTGGAGCCGACGAAACCGATGGCCTGCACGGTTTCATTGTCGAGGATCGCGTCCACCGCCTCCTTGTCGCCGTTGACGACCTGCAGGATGCCATCGGGAAGCCCGGCCTCCTGCAGCAATTCGGCCAGCATCAGCGGCACCGAAGGGTCGCGTTCGGAGGGCTTGAGGATGAAGGCGTTGCCGCAGGCCAGCGCCGGGCCCATCTTCCACATCGGGATCATGGCGGGAAAGTTGAACGGCGTGATGCCCGCCACCACGCCCAGCGGCTGGCGCATGGAATACATGTCGATGCCCGGCCCGGCGCTGTCGGTGAATTCGCCCTTGAGCAGATGCGGCGCGCCGATGCAGAACTCGATCACCTCCAGCCCGCGCTGGACGTCGCCTTTCGCGTCGGGGAGGGTCTTGCCGTGTTCGCGGCTCAGCGCCTCGGCCAGTTTGTCCATGTCGCGGTTCAGAAGGCGGACGAAGTCCATCAGCACCCGGGCGCGGCGCTGCGGGTTGGTCGCGCCCCATTCGGGCTGCGCGGCGGCCGCGGAGGCCACGGCGGCATCCAGTTCGGCTTTTGACGCCAGCGACACGCGCGCCTGCACCTCGCCGGTGGCCGGATTGTAGACATCTGTGACGCGGCCGGAAGCCCCTGCCACGCGCTTGCCGTCGATCCAGTGGCCAAGTTCCTGCATTGGGCGTCCTCCGTCGCTGAGTCCCTGATCCGAGTCCCTAATCGGTGGAATGCAGCATAGCCTTGCAAATTTCCCCCGAACAGCGGCAGTATCTCAAAAGCGTCTTGCATTTCTGCAAGGAAGCCGGTGACCGGGGGCGCGATGCGGGCCGATTGGGATGATCTGCGGCTGTTTCTGGCGGTGGCCCGGGCCGAAAGCCTGTCGCGCGCGGGGCGCGATACGCGCCTTGATCCGGCAACGCTGGGCCGGCGCGTGGCCCGGCTGGAAGAGGCGCTGGGCACGCGGCTTTTCGCCCGCTCGCCCCAGGGCTACGCGCTGACCGATGCCGGCCAGCGCCTGCTGCCCCATGCCATCCGCACCGAAGAGGCGGTGACCGCCGGGCTCGAGGAATTGCGCGGCGATACCGGGCGGATCACCGGATCGGTGCGGATCGGCGCGCCGGACGGCTGCGCGAATTACCTGCTGCCGCAGGTGGTGGCCGCGATCTGCGACGCCAACCCGGGGCTGGAGGTGCAGATCGTGGCGTTGCCAAGGGTCTTCAACCTGTCCAAGCGCGAAGCGGATATGGCCATCGCCGTCAGCCGGCCCGAGGCTGGCCGTCTGACCGTGCAGAAGATCACCGACTATCATCTGCATCTGGCGGCCTCGCGTGGCTATCTGGCCCGTCACGGCCCCATCACGGGCCGGGCCGATCTGCGCGGGCACCGGGTGGTGGGCTATATCCCCGACATGATTTTCGACAAGGAACTGGATTATCTGTCCGAGATCGGGGCCGAGACGGTGCCGCTCGCCTCCAATTCGGTTTCGGTGCAGCTGAACTGGGTGCGGCAGGGGGCGGGGCTGGCCATCGTGCATGATTTCGCCATGCCCTCGGCGCCCGAGGTGGTGAAGCTTTTGCCCGACGAGATCGCGCTGCGGCGCGCCTTCTACCTGATCCGCCATGCCAGCGACCGGCGGCTGGAGCGGCTCAACCGCTTCGCCGAGGCGCTGGCGCAGGGATTGCGGCGCGAAGTCGCTCGTCTGGAAGCGCTGACTTGACAGAATCCTTCGCAGGCCGGACGCTTGAGCCCTGACAGAGGGAGGATGACACCATGCTTGTGCAGCAGATCCTGCGTGCCAAGGAGGCCGGCACAGACCGCGCCAAGATCGTGACGATCCCGCCGGACAAGACCCTGTCCGAGGCGGCGGAACTGCTGTCGACGATGCGGATCGGTGCGGTGGTCGTTTCCGATGATGGCAGCCGGCCCGTCGGCATCCTCTCCGAACGCGACATCGTGCGCGAGGTCGGCCGCCGCGGTGTGGGCTGCATGTCCGACAGCGTGGACAGCGTGATGACGCGCGATCTGGTGTCCTGCAAGCCCGACGATCTGGCCGATGCGGTGCTGGCCAAGATGACCGAGGGGCGCTTTCGCCACATGCCGGTGATGCAGGATGGCGCGATGGTCGGCGTGATCTCGATCGGCGATGTGGTCAAGGCCCGGCTGGACGAATTGTCGATGGAGAAGGAAGCCCTCAAGGGCATGATCATGGGCTATTGACCCGCGCGCCCGCGCCGATCCCTGCGTCCGGGCCGCCAGTCGGGGCCGGCTGCCGGGGCAGGCCGGAAATGCGCGGGCAGGCCGGGTGGACGTCGGCCGGGGGCTGAGCGGGGGCTTGCAACTTTTCACGCGATGGCGTTGCGTGGCGGGGCAAGACAGAAGGGGCAGAGCATGCGCATTGGCCTGTATCCGGGCACGTTCGATCCGCTCACGCTGGGGCATATCGACATCATCACCCGCGCCGCGGCGCTGGTGGACAGGCTGGTGATCGGTGTCGCGATCAACCGTGACAAGGGGCCGATGTTCTCGCTCGAGGAACGGGTGGCGATGATCGAGGCCGAAACCGGCGATCTGAGCGCCCGCACGGGCACCAGCATCGTGGCCCATCCGTTCGAGAACCTGTTGATCGATTGCGCCCGCGACGTGGGTGCCACGATCATCGTGCGCGGCCTGCGTGCAGTGGCGGATTTCGAATACGAATACCAGATGGTCGGGATGAACCGCGCCCTCGACGACAGTATCGAGACGGTGTTCCTGATGGCCGAGGCACGGCATCAGGCGATCGCGTCGAAACTCGTGAAAGAGATCGCCCGGCTGGGCGGCGACGTGACGAAGTTCGTCCCGCCGGCGGTCCATTCGGCGCTGATGGCAAAGGTCGGTCGAAGCCCCGCGCGCAAGGCTGGCTGAGGCCGTGGGCCGGGCAGGGCCCGGTCGAGGCGAGAGCGAGGCGGCGGCCGTTGCGGGCCGCCGCAGTGCTGGCGTCCGGGCTCAGCGGCCGTAGACGGCGTCGCGGGCGATACGCTCGGCGTCGCTGTGGTGGATGTCTAGGTCGAGCGCGATATCGAGCGGCAGCGATTGCAGCGCGGCGACGGTTTCGCGGTATTCCGCACGCTTGCGGGCGGCTTCGCGGAGGCTGGCGACGATCTTTTCCATCTTCGAGTCCTTTCGTTACGGGTGCGACCCTTTCGCTGATCGATATGGCATTGCTGCGGCGCAGCACA
>SKUV01000051.1 GCA_007129775.1 Paracoccaceae bacterium
CGGTGCAATCAATCACACCTAGAGGGACGACATGCAAACCCCCAATACGTCGATCAAAACGTACCAGAACCGCCCGCATGTCCCTTCAAATAAACAACAATGTCAAAGAGCAAGTGGCAAAAACGAACCGAAGCGCCTGAACTCGCCAGACACACCCGCCCGCATCACCTCTGATTTGTCGTCGCGTTCCGGGCAGTCCCTTTCCGCGCCCCGGGGCAACATCACCGCCTCGGTGAACGGCTATCTACGTCCGCGAACTCCGTAGCGCAAGCGGTTTTCGCGGCTCCGCGCTGATTTTTTTCCGACGCCCGATTCTTCACCCAAAATCTTGCGATTGCGGAAACAATCGCCACTAGAGCCTTGGTGGCTCCGCAAGAATCTTTCTTCGCCGCGCGTTGTCTGCGAGCATATCGCCCGACTTGCTCTGGGGCCGTCCGCTTCAGACCCGGGCCGGGCGCGCGGATGTCGGCACTGAGGCCGTTCAGCCGGCGCCTTGAGCTCGCTTGCGGAGAATCGGCAGTCTCAGGGCCAGCAGCGCGAGAATCACGGCGAGATAGACCAGCGGCTCGGTTTCCCAGATGCGCACCAGCATGATGTAGTGAATCACCCCGAGCAGCGCCGCCGGATAGGTCAGCAGATGCAGGCGCCGCCACGCCGTGCTGCCCAGCCGTCGGAGTGCCCGATCGTTTGATGTCAGTGCCAATGGCAGCATCAGAACGAATGCGGCCATACCGACGGTGATGTAGGGGCGCTCCAGAATATCCGCCCAGACACCCTGCAATTGCAGATCCAGCAGTGTCCATGTCAGCAGATGCAACACCACATAAAGGAACGCCAAGAGCCCCAACGCCCTGCGAAAGCGCAAGAGATTCAGCCCGGTCAGCCGCCGCAGCGGCGAGACAGCTAGCACAGCCACCATCAGTTGCAGCGCGATTTCACCCAGTCGATGCTCCAGCACCTTGACCGGATCGACGCCGAGCCCGCCCGTCATCCCGAGCCAGAACAGCCAGACCGGCGGCAGGCAGCCCAGAAGGTAGACGAGCCACAGAGGAACGCGCCGCAATGCCGGATTGAGCGCCTGCGCGACAGAGAAGGACTGCGCCGTCTGCATCCGCATCCGCTTGCGCCGGCCTCAGTAATGGACCCGCAGGTCCATCCCTTCGTAAAGGTGGGCCACCTGGTCGCCATAACCATTGAACATCAGCGTCGGCTGGCGTGTCGGAAACAGGCCGCCACCGATCACACGTTCAGTGGCCTGCGACCAGCGCGGGTGATCGACCTCGGGGTTCACATTGGCAAAATAACCGTATTCTTGCGGCTGCAGCATATTCCACGTGGTAGGCGGCTGATCTTCGGTCAGCGTGATCCGCACGATCGACTTGATCGATTTGAAACCGTATTTCCACGGCACGATCAGCCGGATCGGGGCGCCGTTCTGGTTCGGAAGCGGTTCACGGTAGAGGCCATTAACCAGAATCGTCAGCGGGTGCATGGCTTCGTCCAATCGCAGCCCTTCCAAATAGGGCCACGGAAAGTTGTCCCGGCGCTGGCCCGGCATCTCTTCCGGGCGTTCCAGCGTCTCGAAAGCCACGTGGCGGGCTTCGGGCAGCACGCCGACCCGGTCAAGAAGCACGGCCAGTTCGAAGCCCACCCAAGGCACCACGCGCGACCAGCCCTCGACGCAGCGAAAGCGATAGATCCGCTCCTCCAATGTCACACCCTCGGTGATCTGGTCGAAGGAATAGGTGCCCGGCCGCTCCACCAGCCCGTCGATGACAACCTCCCATGGGCTGGTTGTCAGCGTGTGGGCACGTCGCGCCGGATCGCTCTTGCCGGTGCCGAATTCATAGAAGTTGTTGTATGTAGTGATCTCTTCGAAACTGTGCGGCGCCTCATCGGTGGACAGGGGGCTGTCGATCACCTCCAGTGTGGGGATGGGGTTTGCCGCAGCCCTTGCCCCGAGCGCAAGCGCCGCGCCGGCGCCGGCCAGCAGGGCGCGGCGATTGACCCATGCCTGCGGCGGCGTCACATCGGCCCAACCGAGTTGGCCGGGGGCCTGCGGGCGAAACGGGGCGGGGCGAAAACGATCGGCCATAATGAGCACCCTCTCTGCTGGTCTGGTCGTGACCCAACCCAAAGTAGCCGAAACCGGCACCATCGCCAGAAAAACCTCCATCACGGCTGCGGCATCGTGGCTTGCGTGTCGTCCATCGACGTCGGGCGACCACAGGACTTCACGCCGGTTCACCCTTGGTCACAGGTTTTTGTGTGGAAGCGTGCCGTCGACGCCGCTTAGTGCGTTGGGAGGCCGTAGCAAGCTGGAGCTACAGCAATTTTATCGTGGAAACCGATGCATCCTGTCGCAGGTCTGTGCGCATTCGACCCACTGCCAGCACGACTGGCGCAAAATCGAAAAGGAGCGAACCATGATCCGCAAGACTCTGCTGACCACCACCGCCGCCGCCTTCTTCGCCGCCCCCGCGATGGCTGATGACATCGTCGACATCGCCGTCGGCGCCGGTACGTTCGAAACGCTGGTTGCCGCGGTTACCGCCGCCGGCCTCGTCGATACGCTGAAAGGCGAAGGCCCGTTCACCGTTTTCGCGCCGACCGATGAAGCCTTCGCGGCGCTGCCCGAGGGCACGGTCGAAGGTTTGCTGGAGGATATCGACACGCTGACCGCGATCCTGACCTATCACGTGGTTCCGGGGCAGGTTCTGTCGACCGATCTGACCGATGGCATGATGGCCGAAACCGTCAACGGTCAGTCGGTGACCATCGGCACCGAAGGCGGCGTGACCGTCGACGGCGCCAATGTGATCACCGCCGACATCATGGCTTCGAACGGCGTTATCCACGTTATCGATGCGGTGATCCTGCCGGAATAATCCTCTCGCAGGTGCCTGGAGGGGGCGGCCGCTTGCGGCCGCCCCTTTTTCATGGGCTTTCACGGGCGACACCGCTGCCGATACCTGTGCGGGCTGTTGAACCAGCGCCGCAAATCCGCCAGACTCCGCCGATATTCGCCAAAAGCCGTATCTTGAGCGAGGATCTGCCATGAACCGTCGTCACGCCCTGTCCATGCTCGCCGCGGTGCCTGCGGCTGTCGCGCTGCCGGCGCTGCCCGCGCGCGCGCTGCACTGGACGGATATTCCCGCCCGCCTCGGCGCCACGCCCGGGCTGTCCACCCTGAACAGCGCGCTTGAAGCTTCCGGGTTGATGGCTGGCCTCAGGGTCAAGACTGCGTCCTACACGCTCTTTGCGCCGACGAACGAGGCCTTTGCTGCTCTGCCCGCCGGCACGCTGGACGATCTGCTGCGCCCCGAGAACCAGTCTGCGCTGGAAAATGTTCTGCGCGGCCACCTTGTGTTGGGGCGTCTGCGCTCGGACCAGTTTCTGGGGCGGCGCGTGCAGATCACGATGGCCAACGGCAGCCGGATCCGCGTCGACGGCACGCGCAGCCCGGCCGTCGTGAATAACCGTGCCCGTCTGCTGGGCATGGATGACGAGGGGCGCAACGGGATTATCCATGTGATCGACGCGGTGATTCTGCCGGGTTGAGCCGTCACGCCCCGAGCGGCGCGGCGCCATCTGCAAGGGCAGGCCGACGAGGGGTGGGAAAGCGGCGATGGAGGCGGACGAGATCAAGGCGATGCTGCAGGCGCGCGCCCGCGCAGAAGGCTTCGCCGGCATGGGTATCTGCCGCCCCGATGCCATACCGCAGGCGCCCGAACGCCTGGCGGCCTATCTCGATGCTGGCCGTCATGGCCAGATGCAATGGATGGCCGAGCGTGTGGCCTGGCGCGAAAACCCCGCCGCGCTCTGGCCAGAGGCGCGCGCGGTGATCCTGTTGGCCGAACCCTACACGCCCGCGCATGATCCGCTTGCCGTGCTGGAATGGCGCGACCGCGCGGCGATTTCGGTTTATGCGCAGGGACGCGACTATCATGACATCGTCAAGAAGCGGCTGAAGCGGCTGGGGCGATGGCTGGTGGCCGAGGCCGGGTGCGAGATCAAGGTTTTCGTGGATACCGCGCCGGTGATGGAAAAGCCGCTGGCGCAGGCGGCGGGGCTGGGCTGGCAGGGAAAGCACACCAACCTTCTGTCGCGCGATCTGGGCAACTGGTTCTTTCTGGGCGCGATATTCACCACCGCCCAACTGCCGCCAGACCTCCCCGAGGCGGAGCATTGCGGCACCTGCACCGCGTGCCTCGACATCTGCCCGACGCGTGCTTTCCCCGCGCCCTTCCAGCTCGATGCGCGGCGCTGCATCTCGTACCTGACGATCGAACACAAGGGCCGGGTGGACCCCGAATTGCGCCCGCTGATGGGCAACCGGATTTACGGCTGTGACGATTGTCTGGCGGTCTGCCCGTGGAACAAGTTCGCGGTTGCGGCGCAAGAGGTCGGCTATGCCGCCCGTCCCGAACTGGTCGCGCCCCCGCTGGCAGAGCTTGCCGGGCTCGACGATGCCGCCTTCCGCGCGCGATTCTCCGGCAGCCCGATCAAGCGCATCGGTCGCAACCGCTTCGTGCGCAACGTGCTTTACGCCATCGGCAATTCCGGTGACCCGGCGCTGGTGCCAGCCGTGCGGGCGCTCCTGGACGATCCCGATGACGCGGTCGCCGATGCCGCCCGCTGGGCGCTGGACCGGCTGACCGGGGCAGGGGCCTGTCGCGTGGAGGGCTGAGCCGGGGTCAGGCTGCGGTTTCGGCCGCTTTCCCTGCCACGGCCCCGCAGACCGGGCAGTCGGGCGTGGAACGTGTCCGGATCGAGCGGGTTTCGGCATGCAGCGCGTCGTGGATGATGAGCCGTCCGCGCAGACCTTCGCCCGCCTCGGCCAGCAGCTTCAGCGCCTCCACCGCCATCATCGCTCCGATCACCCCGGGCAGCGGCGCGATCACGCCGGCTTCGGCGCAGCTGGGCACGAGGCCGGGCGCCGGACGCTGGGGAAAGACGCATTGATAGCAGGGCCCGCCGCGGGCCGGATCGTAAAGCCCGATCTGCCCTTCCCATTGCGTTATCGCCGCCGAAATCAGCGGCTTGCCAGTCGCCACCGCCGCCCGGTTGGCCAGGTAGCGTGTGTCGAAATTGTCGGTTCCGTCGAGGATCAGATCGTAATCGGCGAACAGATCCTGCGCAATGTCCTCGGTCAGGCGCCGGTGATATGGGCGGGTCTCGATGAACGGATTGATCGCTTCCATCGCTGCCTGCGCAGAAAAGACCTTGGGCATCCCGATGCGCGCATCGCTGTGGATCACCTGTCGCTGCAGGTTGGAATTCTCCACCACATCGTCGTCGATCACCCCGATGGTGCCGATGCCCGACGCGGCCAGATACAGAAGCGCCGGCGCCCCCAGCCCGCCCGCGCCAATCACCAGCACACGCGCCTCGCGCAGGCGGCGCTGGCCCGGGCCGCCGACCTCGCGCAGCATGATGTGGCGGGCATAGCGGTCAAGCTCGGTCTCGCTGAAACTGCCGGAGCGCGCGGCCGGCGCCGCTGTGGCGGAGGATGCGCCCCCGCGTTTGCGCAGCCGGCGCAGGATGACCACATAGCCCGCGGCCAGCGCGGCGAACCCGCCCAGAACCAGCCATGGCACGGCGCTGCCGCCCGTCGCCCGCCGCAGCTCGGCGCCTTCGGGCAGGCTGACCTGAATCACCAGAACGCCGAGATACAGCACGCCGATCATCACCAGACGGGCCCGGTAGGGGGCTCCCATGATGTGCCCGACGCCCCAGAGCACCGCCATCAGGAAAAGGATGAAGCCCATGCCGCTACTACTCCTGTCCGGTGGACCCGAATCCGCCCTCCGCGCGCGCTGTCGACGAAAGGCCCGAGACGGGTTCGAACCGCGCCCTCAGCACCGGCGCGACGATCATCTGTGCGATCCTGGCACCGTGTTTCACCACATAGGGCGCATCCCCGAGGTTGACGAGCAGCACACCCAGCGGGCCGCGGTAATCGCTGTCGATCGTGCCGGGCGTGTTTGGCAGACTGAGCCCGTGTTTCAGCGCGAGGCCCGAACGCGGCCGGATCTGGACCTCGTAGCCCGCGGGGATCTCGAGCCTCAGGCCCGTCGGCACGATGACGCGCGCCATGGGTGCCAGCGCGATGCCTTCCGCCCGGGCCTCGGGCGGCAGGTTGGCGCGAATGTCGGCGCCGGCGGCGCCGTCGGTCGCGTAGCCCGGCAGCCCGAGCGACCGGTCGGCCCAATCCTCCCACAGGACGCGCAGCACCGGGGTCATGCCAGATGCCGGGCGATGCGTTCTGCCAGCCGGCGTGCCACCTCGGCCTTGGGCAGGCGCGGCCAGTCCTCGGCGTCGGTTTCGGTGATCAGGGTCACGGCGTTCTCGGCCCCGCCCATGATGCCGGTGCCCTCGGACACGTCATTGGCCACGATCCAGTCGCAGCCCTTGCGCAGGCGTTTGGCGCTGGCCTGCGCGGTTACATCCTCGGTCTCTGCTGCAAAGCCCACCACAAGGGCCGGGCGTCCCTCTGCCCGCCGGGCGATGGTGGCGAGGATATCGGGATTTTCGGCCAGCGCGAGCGCCGGCGGCCCGTCCGCCCCCTTCTTCAGCTTGCGCCCGGCGGCACCGGTGACATGCCAGTCGGCCACCGCGGCGGCGAAAACCGCGGCTTCGGCCGGCAATGCCCCCACCACCGCGGCCAGCATCTGGCGCGCGGTTTCGACCCGCAGCACCTCCACCCCCGGAGGCGGCGGCACGCTGGCCGGCCCGGTGACAAAGCTGACGCGCGCGCCCAGATCGCGCAGCGCGGCGGCCAGCGCCGATCCCTGCGCCCCGGACGACCGGTTGGCGATATAGCGCACCGGGTCTATCGGCTCGTGCGTGGGGCCGGAGGTGACGATCACATGGCGCCCGGCAAGGGGCTGGTCGGGCACAAGCGCAGCCTCGATCGCCGCGACGATCTCCAGCGGCTCGGCCATCCGCCCCGGGCCGAATTCACCGCAGGCCATGTCACCTTCGTTCGGCCCGACCATCAGCACCCCGTCGGCGGCCAGTTGCGCCACGTTGCGCCGGGTCGCCGGATGCTGCCACATCCGTACATTCATCGCTGGCGCGGCCAGCACGCGCTTGTCTGTCGCCATCAGCAGCGTCGTCGCCAGATCACCGGCCATCCCCGCCGCCATCTTCGCCAGCAGATCCGCCGTGGCCGGGGCCACCACCACCAGATCGGCCGCGCGCGACAGCTGGATATGGCCCATTTCGGCTTCGTCGGTCAGGTCGAACAGGTCGCTATAGGTTTTGTGGCCGGCCAGCGCCGCGACCGACAGCGGCGTGACGAATTCCGCCCCCGCCCGGGTCAGCACCGGCACGACACCGGCACCCCGTTCGCGCAGCCGGCGGATCAGGTCGAGCGCCTTGTAGGCGGCTATCCCGCCGCCGATAATCAACAGCACCCGCTTTCCCGCCAGCATCCGCGCGCCTTTCCGCGTGTCTCCCCGCCCCTTTACTAGGCCCCCGGCGGGCGCGGCACAACCGATCACTGCCTGAAGGCGGCGCAGGGGTCGGGCCGTGGCGGAGCTTCGGTGACGAGCCACAGGTCATGGGGCATTGCGCCCGTGACCGGCACCTCGTACTGGCCGACCGAGAGCACGCGAAGCCCGGGCGCGGCATGCTGCAGCATCGCCGGAATGCCCCAATCACGATGGGCATGACCTGTGCCGGCGATCACCACCACCGGGCCGCCGGTCTCGGCAAGGGCCCCGCGTGCCGCCTGCGCCAGCGCGGCATCGCGCAGGCGTTGGGCCTCCACCATGCCGGGCAGCAGATTCTCTGGCAGCATGTCGCAATGGGCCGCGGCCTTGCGTGCCTCGCGTGCGGCCTGCACCTCTGGCGCCAACGCCGTCGTTAGCCCCAGTTCCCCGGCGCCTTCGCCGAATACCGCGGCGGCCCCCTCGCTCAGGGCCCGGCGCACCTCGGTGCGCGGCACATCGGC